>JACRKW010000268.1 GCA_016215215.1 Acidobacteriota bacterium | reverse complement strand
GTGTCGCAAATGACGGAATGGGAGTTCCTGAATGAGGTAGTGGAGCGAGCGGACTGCGGAATCCTGCTGGACGTGAACAATATATATGTCTCCTCGCGCAACCACGGCTTCAACCCGCAGGAGTACCTGAATGCGGTCCCGTCCGGCCGCGTCGCGCAGATTCATCTAGCAGGCCATTCCACGTTTGCCAAGTACGTTCTTGACACGCACGATCATCCCGTGATTGCCCCGGTCTGGAAGCTTTACGAACACGCCATCCAGCTGTTCGGCCCGACCCCGACACTGCTCGAATGGGATGACCGGATTCCGCCGTTTACCGAGGTTCACGCCGAAGCGCTGAAGGCCCGAAAATACCTACCCTGCACCGCGGTGGCGGCCCCATGACGCTGCGCGAACTTCAACGCCGCATGGCAGCGGCCATCATGCTGCCATTATCCCCGCCCGGACGTGTCGATCTCCCGCCGCAAGAGGCGGCGCGCCTGATCAAGCCAAATGGCCGCCTCTCGTCGCTTGAGCGGCTGCAGATCTACAGGAGGAGTTACTGGTTCCGGCTCGTGAACTCAATCACCGAGGACTTTCCCGGCCTCGAGGCGGTGCTGGGAAAACGGGCATTCCAAAGAATGGTCAAGGCGTATCTCGCCGACCGCCCATCGTGCTCGTTTACCTTGCGCGACCTGGGCTCGCGATTGGAACCATGGCTGCGCGAGCATTCAGATTCGGGAGGCGATGCCGAACTGGTGCTGGATATGGTTCGCCTGGAGTGGGCGCACATTGTCGCGTTCGACGGGCCGCAGGAGGACGTCCTGTGTCCCGGCAACCTGGTGAAGCTGAAGCCCGCGCAGCGTATCGGATTACAGCCATACATCACTCTGTTGGAATTGCGCTACCCCGTGGATGAGTTGCGCATATTGGTCAATTCCTCACAGGGAGAATGCGGAGCCGCGAGCCACGTGGCAGCCGCAAGGGTGCGACGCGCGGTCCGCGGAGTCCGGCAGTCAACTCCGGAGCGCATATTCCTGGCGGTTCACCGGCTGGATTCAGTTGTCTACTACAGGCGCCTGAGGTTGGAGGAGTTCCGTCTCCTGCAGGCTCTGCGTTCCGGGCGCACGATTGCGGCTGCAATCCGTGAGGGCTTCGATGCGCGTTCCGAGATGACCGAGAACGTGCCGGAGCTGCTGAAGGCATGGTTTTCAACTTGGTCGCAATTCGGATGGCTCGCGGTCCCACCGGGGCGCAGAGAGAAGAAGCGCTCGTCATGAAAGCGGCTATCGAGGATTGGTACGGCTGGTTCACCGCCGCCTCCAGCGGCCTTCAGAGCCCTTTCTTGTTGTTCGTTCGCATGTACTGGGGCTGGCAGTTCATCGTGACCGGCTGGGCCAAGGTCAACAATATCGACAAGGTGGCCGGCTTCTTCACCACGCTGGGAATACCGCTTCCTGGGCTGAGCGCTCACTTTGTCGCGGGACTGGAGCTGGTGGGAGGAATCCTGCTGATGCTTGGCCTGGGGACGAGGCTCACTGGCTTGCTTCTTTCCACCAACATGCTTGCCGCCTACATTACCGCGGACCGGGCGGCGCTGCTTTCCTTCCTCAACGATCCGGACAAGTTCACTTCCGCCGCGCCCTTCACGTTTCTGGCGGCGTCCATGGTGGCGCTGATCTTCGGCGCCGGACTGTTCTCAGTGGATTCCTGGATTGTTTGGAAGCGCAGGCCGAGGGTCGAGTTGAGGCATCCGCTCGCCCGGGCGGATTGAAATGGACCGTCGCGAGCGTTGTTGAAGACGAACGGTTGATCCGTGCCGACTCGAAACCGCCGGAGCAGGTGTTAGCTCCAAACCGGGCGAGGGAGGCCCGGCGACTCACAAGCCCGGCAAGGGCGGCTTCAACACCATCAGGACGAATGAAATGACGACGGCGGCGATCGAGAGTACGCCGAACGCCTCCCATCGCCGGTAGAGCCCGCAAAAGGTCCGCCAGTCATGCTCAGTGTTCCCGGCGCGGCTGGCCATGTCGAAAATCTTGCGCTGCAACGGCGCCACGCGAATACCGAAAAGGATCCCGGAGACCACAAACAGCGCGATCGACCAAAACACCCAGCCTGTCCCCAGCACAGGCAACCGGGCCCGTCCAGCCAGGGCGATTCCGCTCAACACAATCAGGAACACGCAAGGCAAAGTAAACCAGCGGTCGCTCCGGACTAGACCATCAAAGATCACAGCCACAGCACGGAGGTCGCGCGTGCGGCGCGCGTGGGCAGCCCAGAACAACCCGGTGATAATGTTGCCGAGGAAAAGGATGACGCCGGCTTCATGCGCCAGCTTCCACGCGGAGTAACTCATCAGTGGCTCCTTTGACGAAGAGGAATCTCTAGGAGGACACGCCCACAGCGGAGCCCAGGTGATCGTTGCCGGAGAGTTGATCGAGCATGAAGCGCGCCACATCGGCGCGAGCCACGCCGGGCGTGAGGACAAAGCCGCCCACTTCACCGCCATGCCGGCAGGTCCCAAGTGGGGCGCCGTTGGACAACGCAGCGGGACGAACAACCACCCACTCCGTCCGGCTGGCCGAGATCAGACGTTCCTGCCTCGTCTTGTCCCAGAAGTAGAATGGCAGGATCACAGGAACTACGAACAGCGTGTAGTACACTCCCATCCGTCCGGCGCTGCTCCCTATGCCGAGCGAAGTCTGGCAGACGAGCCGCCTTACCCCATTCGCCTCCATAGCCCGTAACAGGTTGCGTGTCCCCTCGGACAGTATGCGCGTTGGATAGAAGAATCGCTTGTGCCCCAGCACACAGACGACCGCGTCCTGGCCGCGCACCGCGACATTGACCACAGCGGCGTCCATTACGTCGCCACGAATCACCGTGAGCCGTGGGTGAACGATGTCAAGACGCGCGGGATTTCTCACCAGAGCGGTGACATTGAAGTCGCGGTCGAGCGCCTGCGCGACCAGCGCCCTCCCCGTTCCGCCTGTGGCGCCGACGATCAGGATACGCGATACCGCCGGCGCGGCTTCCACCGGAATAGGAACGCTGCAGATCACCCCCCGTCTCGACAGGGCGATGAGCAAGATCATCGCGTACGCCAGGTAGGCCAGAAGTAGAATCATGATGGGTTGCAGCTCTTCGTTCCACTAGTCGACGATTCAGTATGTCGGGTGAAGAGCCTTCGGCGCATGTGCCGAACGTCACATGAGGGAAGTGCGATTTCAGGCGCCTCTCCCATCCTTGGGCATAGGTGGTTGTTACAATCAGCGCAATGCGTCCCACCCCCATCCTCATGCTCGCCGGGTCGCTTGTGTGGGCGATTTCGGGTGTGGCGGTGGCGCGGGCCTTGATGGGATTGACCGGGGCTGTGGCCTGGACGCAGTTGTTCGCCTGGCTGGCGTTTGGCGTGGCGTTCTTCTCCGAGTTGCTGAGGCCGGTCGCCGATTTCCGCTTGTCCCTGGCCGTACAGACGCTGTCGGCTGTTGGCTTGGTCTGGGCCCCGCAAGGCGGCGCATTCCAGGCTGCCTTGCTCGTAGTGGTGGCCGGCCAGCTGCCGGCCGTGTTCTCGTTTCCCACCTGCTTTGGGTGGATCGCGGTGCAGACCGGGCTTGCATTCGCTCCCCGGTTCTGGACGGAGGGGTTCATGAGCGCTGCTCCGGCCGCAATGGGGTATTCTGCTTTTCAACTCTTCGCCGTCGGCGCCGCTGGGCTCGCCGAAAGCGAACGCCGGGCTCGCCTGGAGTTGGCCCGCGCGAAAGGTCGCCTTGAAGCGATGCAGGAACGGTTGGCCGAAACGACGCGTGAAGCAGAACGGCTGCGGATTGCGCGGGAACTTCACGACACGCTTGGGCATCACCTGACTGCGCTTGGGTTGGACCTGGAAGTCGCGCGGCACTTGGCGACAGGCGCGGCCGCCGAACCCGTCCAGCGCGCCAGGCAACTGGTCTCCTCGCTGATGGCCAGTGTCCGCGATACGGTAACTGAACTGCGGGAAGACTCGTGCAGCGACCTTGCGGCAGGTCTGAGAGCACTCGAGCGTCCGGGCGCACCTCCGCTCATCGTCGCGGAGACCGACGCAGGAATGGGGCTCGTCCCTCAGGACGTCAGCCTTGCGCTGCTCCGCGTTGCTCAGGAGATCGTGACCAATACCGTGAAACATGCGCGCGCGGCGACGTTGCGGTTGACTCTGCGCGCCGGTGAACATGGGTGGACGCTTGAGGGCCGGGACGACGGCGCCGGCGCCGGCAGAGTGTGCCCCGGGCACGGTCTTTCGGGCATGCGTGAGCGCATCCAGGGGCTCGGGGGAACGCTGACCATCGACACCTCGCCCGGAGGCGGCTTTGCCGTCACCGCTTTTGTCCCAAGGACGGCCCGACGATGATCCGCGTCCTGCTGGCCGACGATCAGAACCTGGTTCGCCAGGGCATCCGGGCGTTGCTGTCTTTGTCTACGGAATTCGAAATTGTCGGCGAGGCGTCGGACGGGGAAGAGGCCCTGGCCTTGATCGAGAAGACACGGCCCGAGGTAGCCCTGATTGACGTTCGGATGCCAAGGCTCACCGGCATCGAGGTGCTGCGCTCGGTGCGGCAGCGCTGCCCTGAGGTTGGCGTGATCCTGTTGACCACCTTCGACGAGGACGCGGTCGTCTTGGAGGCCGTCAGGCTGGGCGTGCAGGGATTCTTGTTGAAGGATATATCGCTCGGCCAGCTCGAAGATGCGGTTCGCACCGTTGCCGCGGGCGGGTCGCTGATTCGCCCGGCCGTTACCGAACATGTCCTGAGTGGGGTGGACCGGAGGCCCACCAGCTTTGAAAGCTCTGAGTCGCCGGACGCTCTCACGCCGCGCGAGCGCGAGGTACTGCGATTGATTGCCGCGGGCTACTCGAATCGGGAGATCGCCGAGGTGTCCGGCACCGCCGAAGGAACGGTGAAGAACCAGACCTCCAGCATCCTCTCCAAACTCGGCGTGCGCGACCGGACGCGCGCCGTGCTGAAGGCTTTGGAACTGGGCCTCACTTGAGACGCACCTTTTTGGCGCCGGCATGCCTGGTTCCGGCACGAGCCCGGACGAGGTAGCCCAGGGCAGGGCCTGCGCTGGGCTGCTGCCGATTCAGGCCGGACCAGCCGGATGAGGAGAGGCGATGTGCAGCAACCAACCCACGCGCAACCGGAATCCTGGCGCTAGATCAAGAGGGGAAGGCGGGCGCGTCACTTCGAGACCTGGAGCGTGAGCTGCCGATCTAGGCTCCCGGCGCTCGGCCATTGCCTGCCGCTGTCCCGCCAGTCGTCGGACGCGACACGATCCAGGGCTCCTGTAGTCGCCTCAGCGAGCAGCGGCCCCGGTCCGCGCACCAAATCGAGGCCGACAAGG
>JACRKW010000267.1 GCA_016215215.1 Acidobacteriota bacterium | reverse complement strand
GCGACTCCACCGCCGCCTTCATCGCCGCCACGTCCACCTCCCTGCCCCCGAGCCACACACGCGACGTCTTGTAGACATCAGCGATGCGCTCCGCCGGATTGCCGTCCACCAGCAGCAGGTCCGCCAGTTTGCCGGGTTCGATGGTTCCCCGCTCCTTGTCCACGCCCAGCAGGCGGGCGCTGTTCGACGTCGCCGCCACGATGGCTTGCATGGGAGTCAAACCGCTTGCGACCATCAGTTCCAGTTCGTGCAGCGACGAACGGCCGTGCGGCGTTCCTGTCATGCCGGCGTCGGTGCCCGCGCCTAGCGCCACCCCGCCATCGAAGGCGCTCTTGCCGTTGCCGAGCAGGTTCATCCACCGCTTCATTCGTGGAGCGGTGCTGCCCGCGGTTCCCCTGGGCTCATACACGGCCAGCGTCTGCACGTAGCCCGTGCCCGCCTTCTTCATCGACTCCAGCCATTCGGCGTCCACGCGGCCGTCGCCCAAGCCGTGAATGATGATGTCCACGCCGGCGCGCGCCGCCAGCTTGGCTTTGTCCACAGTCACGGTGTGCGTCACCACCTTCAACCCGGCCTTGTGGGACTCCTCCACCAGCGCCTTCAGCGTCGGCTCATCCATGGACGTCATGTCGTTGTCCGTGCCGTAGCGCCAGCCGTCGGTGAAGACCTTGATCAGATCCGGCTTGTAAGTCGCAAACCTCTGGACGGCCGCACGGGCCTCGCGCGGCGTGGTGACCTCCTGCGTGTGGAAGTCGCCCCGGCCACCCTCGGCGCCATGGCCGCCGGGCGTTGAAAACCGCCCGGCCATCAGGACTCGCGGCGCAGGCAAACCGCCGGCGATCAGCCGCCGCATGGGCTCGAACTGCTCCGGATAGGTGCTCATGTCGGCAACCGTGGTCACTCCACAGGCGAGATATGCCTTCAGGTTCTTGCCCCAGTCGGCGGCCAGCGTGCCCCCTGACGCCAGCAGGTGCGTGTGGAGATCGAACAGCCCCGGCAGCAGCGTCTTGCCGCGTCCATCGACCAGGCGCGCGCCTGGTGGCGCATTCTCCCCCGGATTGACGATAGAGATGCGCCCGCCGTCAATCACCACGGTGGCCATTCTTGGCGGGGCGCCGGTGCCGTCGACGACCATCGCCCCGCGGATGGCGATCACCTCCGCGGCAGTGCCGGCAGAGAGCACACTCAGGGCCAGCATCAGGAATCGGGCAACTGTTTGAAGCATCGCTGTCTATTGTGCCAAACTGCCGGCAACCGGCATAGCGCTGAGTCTTGGCGCCCGGCCTAGCCACTTCAACTTCTATTCATCGTTCTGTAATCTATTTGTAACTGCGCGCGGGCTATCAATAGTAAGACAAGTCTCACTGCCCGGGCGGCGGCCCCTCGACATGAAGAAGATCTTACTCATCGAAGACGACACGGACCTTTTTGCACTTCTCAAGTACAACCTCGAGAAGGAAGGCTTTCAATTGGCGGGATCTCAGACGGGCAAGGGCGCTGTGGAACTCTGCCGGCGCGAGAAGCCGGACCTGATCCTTCTCGACATCATGCTGCCCGATTCGGACGGCCTGGAGATCTGCAAGGGGATCCGCGCACACCCGGATCTCGCAGCGATCCCCGTCATCTTCCTGACTGCCCGCGCATCGGAGACCGACCGCATTGTCGGGCTGGAACTCGGCGCGAACGACTATATCGTCAAACCCTTCTTCGTCCGCGAGTTGATCGCCCGCATCAAGATCCAGTTCCGCCAGCCATCACCGCCGGCCCGCCCCCTGAAGTCGGGAGGCCTGGCATTGGACCGCACCGCCTGCCGCGTCACACTTGGCTCCGAAACACTCTCGCTCACGGCCACCGAGTTCAAGTTGCTGGAGTTCCTCATGGCCCGTCCGGGCATCGTCTTCTCCCGCGAGCAGCTTCTCGATTCAGTGTGGGGCCACGACCGCGCCGTCACCGACCGCACTGTGGATGTCTACATCCTGCGCCTGCGGCAGAAGATAGAGTCCGATCCCGCCAATCCCACCTTCATCCGTTCGGTCCGCGGCTTCGGCTACTGCTTCAACGAGGCCCCGCTGCCAGTCGCCTGAGGATCACGGCCTCCAGACAGACCGGCGATTGAGCTGCCTCTATCGGCGCACCTTGATGTGGCCGCGCAACCATGGGACGAGAGCCTCAAAACGAAATTCGTCGTTCTCGTACAACCGGGAAACGAAGTCAAATGTCCCCTCGGGATCTGCCGTCACCTGGGCGCCGTTGATGGCCAGGAAGGTGTAGGTGGCGGCGAAGGCGGTTCGCTTGTTGCCGTCGATGAAAGGATGGTTCTGAGACAGGCTTTCCCAGAGCGCGGCTGCTTCTTCGATCAAATCGGCGTAGTAGCCCGTTTGCGGCCGGTAAAGCGCCGCTTCCAGCAGGCCGGGATCGCGCAGCCCATGCGACCCGCCGTAGCGCTCGATCTGATCGGCATGCATCGCCAGAACATCCGGCAACGTGAGGTAATCGGTCATTTCGCGAGCTTCTTGTAAAGCTCACCGTACTTTTCGTGGCTCGCCAGATAGGCCGCCATCACGTGGGCACGCGGGCGGGCATGTCTCCGCTTCTCAATCAGGTCAGCCAGCGCTTCATCGACCAGTGCCTGGATTTGACGTCCTTCCTCCTGCGCGATCATGCGGACAGTGGAGAGGATTTCCGAGTTCACCTGCGTCGCGAATTTCTCTCGTACTTGGGACATGGCACACCCCGTTTGAATTCCATTCCACAATATCATGACGTTTCATGAAACGTCAAGCTGACGACGAGAACATCCTGCCTCACTCGTACCGCAGCGCCTCAATCGGGTTGATGCGGGCAGCCTTCATGGCCGGATAGATCCCGAACACCACACCCACCACCACGGAAACGCCGAAGGCGATCACCACCGAAGACGAGGTCACAATCGTCTTCCACTCGGCAAATCGGGCGATGGAGTGGGACAGGCCGAAGCCGACGCCAATCCCCAGCAGGCCGCCGCCGACCGAGATGAGGACCGATTCCAGCAGGAACTGCCGCACGATGTCCCGGCGCCGCGCGCCCGTCGCGCGGCGGATACCGATCTCTCTCGTCCTTTCCAGCACCGTGGCCAGCACGATGTTCATGATGCCGATGCCGCCCACCAGCAGCGAGATGGCCGCAATGGCCACCATGACGTAGGTGAACACCTTCTGCGTCTGCTGCTGTTGCGCCAGCAGCGCGGCCGGGATGGTGACGGTGAAGTCCTCGGTGTTGTGATGCGTGGAGTTGAGGATGGCTGTGACGATCTTGGCTGAATCGATGCTATCGGCCGACGGTTTCAGCCTGATGTCGATGGCGTCGATGTCGTCGCGCATGAAGCGCGAGCGGTCGAAATAGCGGTACTCGAACGTGGAGAAGGGGATGTAGACGACGTTATTGATGTCGTGCGCGCCCGCGCCGCCCGCCTGCGCTCCGGCTACCCGCGAGGCGAGCACGCCCACCACCTCCAGCCATGTGTCGTTGACCTTGATGAACTGCCCCACCGCCCCGCCGTAGCCGAGCAGGCTGACCTTGGCCTTCTCGCCCAGAACGCAGACGGGCGCGCTGCGGTCGTCCTGATCGGCGGTGAAGAAAGCGCCCTCGGTGTACTTCAAGCTGTGGATGGCCGCGTATCCTGCCCGCACCCCGTACAGTTCCGGGACGTCGGCCGAGGGCTTCGGCACCACTCGCTGCGGATGGAGCGTGCGCTTGGCTGAGAGCGTCTCCAGACCTTCCAGGTTGGCCTGGATGATGCGGACGTCGCGCTCGGTCAAGCCGGGCGAGTTGCGGCGGCGTTGCTGAAACTCTTCGGCGCTCATGGCTGGACGGGAATCGATCAAGACGTTCCGCACGCCGAGCTGTTCGATGAAGCGGAGGGACTCCTCCTTGGCGCCTTCGCCGATGGCGAGCATGCCGATGACCGATCCGACGCCGAACACGATGCCCAGCGCGGTGAGAAACGTCCGCGTCTTCTGCGCGCGCAGATTGTCGAGCGAGACAGCAACGTCGGAGAAGATGCGCGGAACCCTCATGAGCCCTTCAACGCCTTCAGAGCGCCTCGGCCCTCGCCGCCAGCCGGCGCGCCGCCCTTCTTCCGCGAGGATTGATCGGGACTCGCCATGGCCACCACCTGCCCTTCCCGAAGCCCCTCCAGCACCACCTGGCTTTCACTGCGGCGTACCAGCTTGACGTCGGCCGGCGTGAAAGACCGTCCGGACTGGAGATAGACGAAGGTGCGTCCATCACTTTCATAGAGCGCCTGCGAGGGGATCCACAGGGCATCCTTCAACACCAGCGTGGTGACCGTGATGCGCGCGCTCATGCCGGGACGCAGCTCCGGGATGGGGTCATCGAGCGAAAACACGCACTCGAATTTGCGCTCCCAGGGCGGGCCATTGGTTCCGCCGATGTTCTTGATCTTGCCTTTGAATGCCCGTCCTGGCAGGGCGATGACTTGAAGCGCCGCGGGCTGTCCGGGAGCGAGGTGGCCGCGGTCCAACTCGGCGATCTGGGCGCGGATCTCCCAGGATTGCAGGTCCGGGATCTGCGCCACTCCCATGCCCGCGCGGGCCGTGTCGCCGGTCTTGAAGTACGGCAACTGCATCCCCCAGAACATGAAGTTTGAGTTGGTGTTCTGCTGGACGTTCACGTAACCGCGTGACTTTGCCTTGAGCGTCATGGCGTTGATGTTCTTGCGCGCGGTTTCGGCCTTCACCTGCGCCTTGTTGCGGGCTGCCTGCTGGATGAGGATGCCCGCCTGTGAAGTGGCCTTGCGATTGGAGAGATCCTGCTCCAGTTGGCGCAGGCGGTCACGAGCGGCCTCCACCGCCAGCGTATTTTGCCGGGCCACGATGGCGGCCAGCAGCGGGTTCTTGCGCGCTTCCAGTTCCGCGATCACCAGGTCGGAGCGAGCCTGGACGAGCGAGGCGCGGGCCTCCTCTTCCCTGGCCGCGGAGTCCGCCTCCGCCTGGAGCACCTGTTGCCCGGCCTCGGCCAGATCAGCCTCCGCTTCAGCCAGCGAGAACTCCTGGTCAGTGGTATCGAATTTCACGATCTCATCGCCCGCCTCAATCAACTCGCCCGGACTGCGCAGATAAGTGATGATGAGCTCGCGGGCGCCGGTCATGGGCGCAACCAGCATCTCCGAGTTACTCCCTTGCAGCTCACCGCGAGCCGAGACGGTGAATTGCACTTCGCCGCGTTTGACTGTGGTGATGGGAAGATCGAAGTTCTGCTGCGGAGGTGGAGCCGCCTTCCGCGCCGGCAGGTCGCCCATCGCCGTCCACGCAGCCAGGCCGGCGAGCAGCGGCGCGGCGATCATGATCGAGCGGGTCTTTCGTTTCACTTCTTGCCAGCTCCCGTCCCCGGCTCGGACGTCTCCGGTTCGGTCAGAGCCACCTGGGTCCCCGCCGCGATGCCCTTGATGGCCACCTCGTCGGGATTGCGAGCGATCACCTCGACCTGGCGCGGTGAGTACCCCTTGGGCGTGGAAGCGAACACCACCGGCTTGCCGGACCGCGTGAATACGGCCTTGGCGGGCACACTGATCGCATTCGGAATCCGGCTGACGATCACCTCCATGGTTCCGTTCATCTCCGGACGCAGCCGCGGATCGGCATTGCCCACGCGGGCGTAGGCGCGGAAGCTGTAAGTGGGCGGCCAGTCGAAAGAGACCTGAGCCATCGAGGAGAGCTCGTCGATCCGGGCCGGCACCGTGAGTTCGGGCAGCGAATCCACCCGCACCCGCACGTCGTTGCCGGCGGCGACGCGCCCGCGGTCGATCTCCTCCACCTTGCCCTCCATTTCAAGCGTCTGCGTGTCAGGCACCACGGCGATACTGGCGCCGGGCCACACCTGGTCGCCGATCTTGAAGGGCTTGGCGTTCATCCACCCCTGCGAATAGTTGGGCAGGTACACGATGACGCCGGTAAGCGGGGCTTTCACCTCCATCCGCGACAGACGCTCTTTGGTCAGGTCCACCTCGTATTGAGCCTGCTCCCGCAGGCGGGTGAGCGAAGCCGTTTTGGATCTCGACGACGCCTCGTGCAACTCACCGGTGGCCTGCTGCACCCGCAGTTTGTTCTCCGCCAGCGTCAGGTTGATGCGCGCCTCCTCGCCCTGAATGGCGGAAAGCAGCTCCAGGCGGCTGACTTCCAACTTGGCGCGTTCGACGTCATAGCGTGCCGACGCCAGGTCACGCCGGTCCGCCTCGGCGGTGATCCGCGCTTCGGCCACTCCCTGATTCAGCGTCTCCTGCGCCTGCTTGAGCGCGGCCTCCTTCTCCTGCAACTGCTGCCGCGCGCTGGAGCCGTCAAAGCGGATCACTACATCGCCTTCCTTCACCGCCGAGTTCGGCTGCACCAGCCAGAGGATGCGCAACTCGGGCACGTTGGTCGGCGCCGTGATCTGCACCGAGCGTCGCGCCCGGAGCTCTCCGCGGCACTTGGTGATCACCAGAAACTCCCCCTGGCGCGCCGGCGCGGTGGGCAGAGTGGAGGCCGCCTGCACCTCCCTGAAGCGCATCAACGCGACCACTGCCGCCGTCACAAAGCACAGCGCCAGCACGGTCTTGCCGGCGGTGGCGCGCCTCATCGGGCCAGCTCCACGGCGGGGTCCCCGCCGGCCCGGATCAGGACAGCCGCCGACAGGTCGGGCAGCAGCCGTGTGTCGGTGCTCTCGATGAGAAAGCGTGCGGCGAAGCGCTTGATCGGGCTGCCCAGGTCGGAAGCTGCCACTGGGCTGGCCGACAGAAAGCGCGCGTTGAAGACCAAGCCCGGGTATGCGTCCAGTCGCACAATCGCGCGCGCGCTCTGCTTCAGCACCGCGCCGTCGGGCTCCCCGACCGAAGCGTGCACCTCCATCTCACTCGGGTCGAAGAGCCGCAACAGAGACTGGCCCGGATACACCTGGTCGCCCTCCTGCGCCGGCCCTCGGGAGTCGCCTCGCCAAACCGACTCCAGAGCCACCATGCCCGAGTGGGGAGCCTTCACCACCAGGCGGCCGACATTGGTGTCGGCGCGCTTCAGCGCCACGCCCTGGCGATCGCGCTTCAGCTCCAGAATCCGTAGCGCGGCCGCGTCGGCCTGTGCGCGAAAGCCGCTTGACACCTTGAGCGAGTCGAGCCTGGCCAGAGCCGCGCGGGCCTTTTCGGCGTTTTTCAGCCGTTCTATCTCGCTGATGGTTTCGTCGCGCTTCAGCTGCAATCTGGCCTTTGCCAGATCGGCCTCCGCGGTCTGGTATTCCGAAGCACGCGACTCCGCGTTGGCGCGATTCTCCGCCTTGCGCTGGTCGATCTGGTGGTTGAGGTCGTCGAGCTTGGCTTGGGCGTCACGGGCGCTGTCGAACTGTTGGGTCCGGTCAAACTCCGCCAGGACCTCCCCCGGTTCCACGCGCGTGCCGCTGGCCAGGATCTTGGTAATGGTCAGCCGTCCGCCCTGCCCGGAAAGCTGGGGCACCTGGACCGTGAATTCGCGCACGGCCTTGATGGTTCCGGTGGCGCGAACCTCTCGCACAGCCTGGTTTGCCGGGGCGACAGTCTTGGCGGCGGCAGGCGGAAGAGTCGCTTGAGGACGGGCCGGGCACCCCATCAGGACGAGGCAGGCAAGCGCGGCGATGGCAACCAGAACCACAGGCATCTGGGTCTGCTCTCTATGTCAGACGTAGTGACGCCCGAAATCGTTGGCTGGTTCCCGCAAATGCGGCTGAATTATCTCAGTGAGTTCAGCAGCGCCACCGCGGCGCTCAGGGCCTGCCACCGTTGTTCTTCCCCGTGTACGCCAGATTCGACACAGATTGGCCCGTTGTAGCCGGTTTCGCGTAAGGTGGCGACAAACTTGGGGATGTTCACCGACCCCTGACCGAGCGGACGTTCCGTGCCAAGGGCGCCGGGTGTGGCCGGGTCCGGCCAGTCGCCATCATTGCCGTGGACGCTGATCACGTGTTGCCTCAGCAGCCGGAATGCTTCGATCGGCTCGCCCGAGCCATACAGGATCATGTTGGCCGGATCGAAGTTGATCTTCAGGTTGGGCCGGGCGGCGTCCTCGAAGAACTGCAGGAGTTGCGCCGCGGGCTCTTGTCCTGTCTCCAGGCAGTAGGTCATGCCAGCGCCGGCTGCGTAGTCGGCGATGCGGCGCACCATGTCCCGCACATCGACGTAATCAGGGTGCGAAGCATCGTGCGGGATGTAGCCGACGTGGCAGCCGAAGCTCTTTACTCCCAGCGCGGCACCGAAGTCGATCACCTCTTTGGTGCGGATTTCACGCGCCGCCCGGGTAGCGCGGGGGATGAAGCCGACAGTGCGCTCCACGGTGGGTATGTCGGCGTAGCTTTCACCCTCATAGGCGGCGAAAACCGTGTAGATGTGGAAATCTTCCGCCTCCATGGCGGCGCTCCAGGAGGCGGCGGTCTCCGGCGTCAGCTTCACGCCACCGTCCACGCCGAGCTGTCCTGAGGTTACCCCGCAGGACTTCAGCGTCCGGATCGTGGCCAGGGCGTCAGGTTCGGCCCAGAAGAAAATTCCGACCTCACGGTCTTTCAGAGTTGGCATGGCAGGATCTCACCTTTCCGCGCCCGTGCTCCTTCCAGGAGCCGGGCGAGTCTTACCGCTGCGGCGGAGGATTCCGGCGAACAGCGCTCCGGCGCCGAGCCGGTGCGGCAGCACTGGACGAAATACTCGATTTCAGCCTGATACCCGTCGGTGCCGGCAAGTTCAATGACGTGGTCTTCGCCCCGTGCATACCAGTGCGGCGGCCGGCCGGCCGAGCTGTATTCGATGGCGGCCTCATCTCCAACAGCGGTGTATTCCATCGAGAAGGGGTAGCTGGATGGCAGATGCCAACCGCCGCTGATTGTGACGTTCAAGCCGGACGCGTAGTGCAATTCGGCCGTCATCAGGTCGACTCCGCCCGTGAGGTCCTCGTGCCCCGTGGCAGAGACTGATTCCGGCGCGCCGAAGCAGACCAGGGCCATGTCGATGTCGTGAATGAGAAGGTCGAATACTCCGCCGCCGGAGGCGGCCTTATTGGTCAGCCAGGCGCCCCAGGTGGGCGCGGCACAGCGGCGGCGGAACATCGCGTGCCTGGGCCGGCCAAGCTTGCCTGCGGCGCAGGCTTCTATCAGTGGCAGGTAGGCCGGGAAAAACCGCAGCACCTGGGCGCTCATCAGAATCTTGCCGGCCTTGCGGGCTTCCGCGATCAGGCCGTCGCACTCGGCGCCGTCAAGCGCCATGGGCTTTTCCACCAGCACGTGCTTGCCCGCCCGCAGAGCCTCGGTTGCCACCGGAGCGTGCATGGAGGTGGGCAGGCACAGGTCGACGGCGTCGACATTGGCCTTGCGCACGCACTCGACTGCATCGGCGAACTTCTCCGCGGAAGAAAAATCCACGGCCTCGCCCGCGATGTCGAGGTTGCCCTGGATGGAGGAGAGGTCACCCGCCAGCACGCTCGGTATGTTCGAGCTCACCGCGCCGATATCCACGCCAGGAATACGTTTGTATGCCTTCAGATGGGTCAGTACAGGCGGCCTCCATCCTCCACCGGGTAGGACCAGTTGAAAGCCCAGGAGTCGCCTGTCCGGGCCATCCAGGTTTGAAGCTGGGCGTCGAGCCGCGTCCGCAGCTTGGCTGCCGCCGGGGCGGTGGCGAGGTTCTCGATCTGGAAAGGGTCGGCCTGGTTGTCATAGAGGACCCAAGGTCTGTCCTGGAATCGGGCGTACGTGTAGCGGGCGGTCCGCAGGCCGCGCCAGCCGGCCGGAGTGCCGTCGCCTTGATACGGGCCGAAGATCTGGAGAAGCGCGGCGTCCGGCGCACGGGACGACCGTCCCGTCAGCAGAGCCGTAAGATCCGCCCCCTGCATGGTTCGCGGCACTTCAGCCCCACACAGACGGAGCAATGTGGGCGCGAAGTCGGCGTGGGTGAAGATGGCGGATTCTCGCCGCCCCGCCCGGACTCTGCCCGGATAGCGCACGATGCCGGGTACGCGGATCGACTCCTCCCACGGTTTGCGCTTCAGGATCGCGCCCTGGGAGCCGAGCATGTCGCCGTGGTCAGAACTGAAAACCACGATGGTGTCCTCGGACAGCCCCAGCCGGTCCAACTCCCGCATCATCCGGCCTAGTTGTTCGTCCACGGCGGTGATGGCCGCGTAGTACGATGCAATCTCCCTGCGGCCGCCGCGCGGTGTGTCGCGCCAGTTGGGCCGCATCGGCAATGATGATGGATTGTAGCGGCTCATGTACTCCGGCGGCGCGCCGTACGGGTCGTGAGGCGGCCCCATCTGCACTGTGAGAAAGAACGGTCGCGCGTCGGTACGCGAAGCGGCGAGAAACTCCAGCGCAAGGTCGGTCCAGCCTTCCGGCTCGAAACCCCGCACCGGCAGCGCATCAGGCGTGTCCCGGAAGTACTTGTTGTTGAAATGCCGGTGGGAGCACTCGTGAGCGGCCCAGAAATCGAATCCATGACGGCGCGGTCCGGGCGGGACAAAGCCCGGCTCGCGCGGTCCGCCGTCCAGATGCCACTTGCCGATGAATCCAGTGCGATAGCCCTCACGCTTGAGAATGGACGACAGGGTCGTGGAGGACTCCCGCAGCCGCAGATCGTTGGCGGTCATGCCGTTCACATGGCAGTACTGGCCGGTGAGCAGAATGGCGCGAGCAGGGCAGCAGACGGGGGAGTTCGCGATGGTGTTGTCGAATACAACGCCTTGCCGGGCAAGGGCGTCCACGTTCGGCGTCTGAACTTCGGCGTTGCCGTAGCAACCAAGCGACTGCGCGCGAAGTTGATCTGGCAGCACCAGCAGCACGTTCGGCTGCCGTGGCCGCGCGACGGCGGCCGATGATAGCAAGGCACGGCGTGTGAGCATAACTGGAGTTGCAAGTCTATCACCCAAAATGCGGTATCCTGGTGAACCTCTGGGAGCCTCCAGGAGGCGTGAAAGGACCGTTGCACCGATGAGCGACTGGGCATACGCACAAAAAGACAAAAGCGAAGAGCTTTGCCGGCTGCACTACTTCGCCGTCAAGAAGAAACAGGGCGAGCGGACGATTGAGTTCGTCATCACCGTCCGCGAGTACGTCAGCCCGCTGGACCCAACTATGCCCTTCTTCGCCCAGGCGGATCGGGAGATGAACCAGAACGCGGTCGCCTACAGGCCCTCCGGTTGGGGCAAGTCGCTGCTGGAGGCTCTCGACATGTGCCTGCGCGCCATCCGCAAGTTCGATTACGAAGGAGAGTGACCTTCAGCGCTGCGGCTTCGCCGGGGCGCTCGGCCTCGGGCCTCCGCCTCGCTTCTTGTACTCCTCGTAAGCCTGGGCG
The DNA here is from genome assembly GCA_016215215.1 of Acidobacteriota bacterium. GTDB lineage: Bacteria > Acidobacteriota > Terriglobia > Bryobacterales > Bryobacteraceae > Paludibaculum. The sequence continues at coordinate 5,227 of JACRKW010000267.1, read as the reverse complement.
CCGAGCTTCTGCTTCAGGTACTCCTCGTACTCCTGAATCAGCGCGGGGTCGTGCGGCCGGCCGTAGATGTCGGTGGACTTGTACTTACCCTCGGCGAACTTGATCTTGGTCCACTCGTCGTGGATGTGCGTGATCCTGGCCGTGTCGATGAAGCCCTGCACCTGGTGCGGGGGAACGAAGGTCACCCCTTCACGATCGCCGAAGACCACATCCCCGGGCATGACTGTGGTCTTGCCGATCCGGATCGGCACATTGATGCCGGTAACCATCAGGCCTCGGATGGCCGGCGGGACAGCTCCACGGAAGTAGCCGGCCATCCCAAAGGCCGCGATTCCTTCCAAATCCCGGATGGCTCCGTCGATGACAAAACCCGCGCCCGTCTTCTTCCAGACGTAATAGGCAAGATTGTCGCCGACGATGCCGCCGGCGTCCAGGTTGCCAAACGCGTCAACCACAAAAACATCCCCCGGTTGGAGCATGTCCAGGGCGGTCTGGTGGTTCAGAGGCAGGGTGTTGCCCTTCTCTTTCCAGGCGGCCGCGTCGGCGTCAGCCACCTCGGCGCGAATCGGCATCAGTTGCAGGGTGAAGGCGCGGCCAATGAGCTTCTTGCCTGGGCTGAGGAGTTGGAAGCCATCGACGAACTGGTTCGATCCGCGGCCGCCGGCGCCGATGAACTCCTCGGCAGACATATCTTTCAACTGCTCCAGCACCGAGTCCGGCACCTTCGGACGCCCATCCGGAAAGCGGTCGTAGGGGTTCTGGGCGGTGTAGCGGATCATCTCCTCGCGGCTGAGGTTGTTGATCTGCCCCAGCACGTCGCTGGAGGCCAGCAGCATCATCAATGTCACTACCCATGCCCGTGATGGTCTCTTGCCGGCGCTCGTTGAAAGGCGGCTCGTCATGTTTGATCTCCCTTCGCGCGACTTGCATCATGTCACAAGCCGCCCGTGGTTTGCACACCTCAGTCCATCCACCACCAAGCTGCCGATGAACGTATTGCACAATTAAACTATCTTAAGATTCAAAACAGCCATGTGCGGAGAATTGGGCTTGCAACCCATCGGCCCTGGACGCATGATCGTGACAAGTGTGTCGGAGATGCGGAGGAACCAATGGAGGATACTGCCCGGACTAGATTGATTGCACTTAGGTGATTCGTGCGTCCGGTCAAGACACTGCCTTCATTCCTATCCGCTCCTTCAGGCGAGACAAAGGTGTTGAATTGATGCGGTCAATTCATAGCGAGTTGAAGATTCGACTGGCGATCGCTCTCACCATCGTCTCGCTGGGTTTGCTCGCAGCATGGTTCGACTTCAGCCGGAGATCCGCGGCTGATGAGCGGGTGGCGCACACTCTCCGGGTGGTGGCGAGCCTGGACCGGGTGGCCTATCTCTCCGCGGAGCTGCGGTCTCAAGTGCGTGACTATCTCCTCACCGGGAACGTCACAAATCTCGCGCCGCGCGACCTGACACAGGCGACTCTTCAGGGCGAGCTGGGGCGATTGCGAGAGTTGACCGCCACCAGGCTGGCTCAAACCGGCAAGGTCCGTCATTTGGAACGGCGCCTCATGGAGAAGTTCGACCTTCAGACCAATGCCATTCAGACAGCGAAGACGCATGGCCTGGATACGGGCCGTCAGTTGATCAACAGCGCGGACGCTCGCCGCGAACTGGAGGAACTCAGAAAGCTCACGCAGGAGATTCAAGCCGAGGAAAGCCGGTTTCTACAGTCAGGGCAAACAGCCTCGGCAGAGGCGGACAAGTCCACACTCTGGGTGATGGCAGCCTTCTCGGCCATCATCGTTACGGTGTTGTTCGGGGCCTTCTTTCAGGTTCGGCGGTACCTGGATGTGAGGCTCCGCAGCGAGGAGAACCTGTCGGTCACGTTGCGTTCCATCGGCGACGGTGTGCTAGCCACCGATGCCAACTGCCGGGTGATGCGAATGAACCCGGAGGCGGAACGGCTCACCGGCTGGAAGGAGACGGACGCACTGGGCCGGCCGGTAGACGAAGTCTTCCACATCGTCAACGAACTCACCCGGGAGAGGATGGCCGTGCCGGTGGAGAAGGTCCTGACCACCGGCATGACGAGCGGGTTGGCCAACCACAGCATTCTAGTATCCCGTGACGGCGGCGAGCGCCCGATCGCCGACAGCGCCGCGCCCATCCTGTCAATGGATGGCCGGGTGCTGGGCGTGGTGTTGGTTTTCCGGGACGCGACAGCGGAGCGGCAGGCGATGGAGAACGAGGTCTTGCTCCGCACCATCAGCGACAACATGCCTAACGGAGCGGTGTTCCAGATCCTACAGGTTGAACGCTCGCTCCAGTGCACCTACATCAGCTCAGGCATCGAGTCGCTAACTGGGCGGTGCACCAGGGACTGGATGGCGCATCCCGAGCTGCTGCCGGAGATCACCCTCGATGAAGATAGGCCGGCGGAGGAGGCTGCCATTCATCGCGCGCTGTCGTCCATGGCTCCCCTCGACCTCGAACTCCGGGTCCGCCATACCTCCGGTGAACTGCGGTGGCTCCATGTCCGGGCCGCACCGGCCGAGCGCCCCGATGGCGCCATTCAGTGGGACGGCGTCGTAGTGGATATCACCGGAAAAAAGATGGCCGAACGGGAAGTCCGCCTGCTCAATGAGCAGCTTGAAGCCCGAGTCCGGCGGCGGACCGCTGAACTGCAGGCCGCCAACGCGGAGTCGGAAGCCGAGATCGCCGAACGGACCCGGGTCGAAGAGGCGTTGAGCCGGGCGGAGGAACGCTACCGTACGGTAGCGGACTTCACCTACGATTGGGAAACATGGCAGGGGCCGGATGGCGGCTATCTCTACGTGAGCCCCTCCTGCGAACGGATCACCGGCTACCGGCCTGATGACTTCGTCTCGGATCCCGGCTTGCTGACTCGCATCGCCCACCTCGACGACCGTTCCGCGCTGAGGGCACACATTCAGGAGATGTTCTCCCGCAAGCAACGCACCGGGCAACTCCAGTTCCGGGTGATCGCGCGCAGCGGAGAGGAGCGGTTTATCGAACACAATTGCCAGGCTGTGTACGGCCAGGACGGAACATGGCTCGGCATACGGGCGGGTAATCGCGACGTGACCGAACGGATCCGAATGGAGAAAGAGCGTCAGGCGTTGGAAGAACAGTACCGGCAGTCGCAGAAGCTGGAGACCGTCGGACTGCTGGCCGGAGGGATCGCCCACGACTTCAATAACTTGCTGACTGTGATCAACGGATACAGTGACTTGATGCTACGAGAAGCAGCTCAAGGGCATCCGATGCACGCCAGTCTCACTCAGGTGAGGCAGGCAGGAGAGCGCGCAGCCGACCTGACTCAGCAACTGCTTGCATTTAGCCGCAAACAGGTGATTCGTCCCAAGACACTGGACTTGAACCATATCGTGGCCGACGTGGAGAAGATGCTACGGCGGGTGATTGGAGAGGACATCGAACTGATGATCCGGCAGCAGCCCGACCTGGGAAAGGTGACCGTCGATCCGGGCCGGATCACGCAGGTACTGATGAACCTGGCGGTGAACGCACGCGACGCCATGCCGGAGGGCGGCAGACTGGTGATCGAAACGGCGAATGTGGAGTTGGATGTCAATTACTGCGCCGAGCATCCCGAGGTGCAGCCCGGAAAGTATGTCCTGCTGTCCGTCAGTGACACGGGAGTGGGGATGGAGGAGGCTATCAGCTGCCGCATCTTCGAGCCGTTCTTCACCACCAAGACGGTGGGGCGAGGCTCGGGGCTGGGCCTGTCCACCGTGCATGGCATCGTCAAGCAGGCCGGCGGGTCCATCTGGGTGTACAGCGAGCCGGGGCACGGGAGCACATTCAAGATCTATCTGCCTGGAACCGAAACCACTGCCGAAGCGGTCGAGACGGCGCCAGAACCCCGGATTCTGCACGGCTCGGAGACCATTCTGGTGGTGGAGGATCAGCCGGAGCTGCGCGAACTGGTCAAGCTCATCCTGGAAGGGTATGGGTATGAAGTGCTGTGCGCCGCCGATGCCGGCGAGGCGATTGCACTGTCGGCCGGCCACGGCGGCTCAATCGATCTACTGCTCACCGATGTCATCATGCCCGGGCAGACCGGCAGACAGCTTGCGGAACGGTTGAGTACTGAACGGCCCACAATGAGGGTGATCTACATGTCCGGCTACGCCGAAGATGTGGTCGCGCATCAAGGCATGGTGGCAGACGGCGTGCGTTACATCCAAAAGCCGTTCACGCCCAATGAACTGGCAAGCAGCATCCGCGCGGCGCTGGGGTTGGCGGAGCATGTATAAATAGATTCGTCATGACGCGCCGCGAGTTCTCCGCTCTCATGCTGGCCGCCCCCGCCCGCCGGCCTCCCAACATCCTCTTCATTCTCGCCGACGATCTCGGCTGGAAGGACACCGGCTACAACGGCTCGGACTTCTACGAGACCCCCAATATCGACGCTCTGACCCGGCAGGGCATGGTCTTCTCTCAGGCCTACGCCTGCGGCGCCAACTGCGCCCCCAGCCGCGCCTGCCTCCTTTCTGGTCAATACACGCCGCGGCACGGCATCTTCGCGGTCGACAACACCAAGCGCGGGCCCGAGCGGTTGATGCGCATGATCCCAGTCCCAAACCGCACCAGCCTGGATCCGGGAATCGTCACCCTCGCCGAGGCATTGAAATCGGCCGGTTACGTTACAGGGCTGTTCGGCAAGTGGCACCTGGGCGATCGCAACGGCAGCGAGCCGCCGGCTCAGGGCTTCGACACCTACTACGACCCGCGCTTCCCGAACCCCAACCAGAAACGAGACCTGCCGGAAGACCCCAAGGGCATCTACTCGTTGACGCGCGCCGCGGGCGATTTCATGGAAAAGCACCGCGCGCGGCCCTTCTTCGCCTACGTCGCACACCATGCAATCCACACGGCGCTGGAAGCGCGGCCCGAATCGTTGGCGAAGTTCACCGCTAAAGCCCGCGGCGCCCAGCACGGCAACCACAGCCCAAATGACACGGCGGAACACCTGCATGACCACCTCCGCAAGGAATATGCGTGAAGCCCACCCCCGGAGGCAAGCCGGTCACCGCTCAAAGCCGAAAGGCGAAGGCTGAAAGCTACGGGTGAAGATGCCCACGTGCGCCTCGTGTGCAGGCGGCATATCGCCGCTGCTGACTTCTCGCTCGGCGCTTGTCAGCACGATACGCCATATGCGATACGCTGGGCTTGAGGAGCGAACC
>JACRKW010000266.1:13377-20382 GCA_016215215.1 Acidobacteriota bacterium | reverse complement strand
CGGCGTGAGCAGCACCCTGATCCCCACCGCGATCAACATGTTCATCTCGATCTCGGGCACGGGCTCTCTGGCGCTGACCAATCCGCAGCTTACGGTGGCTTACGTTCAGCTCGGCATGAAGTTCTCGGCTAGCACGAAGACGTACAATCAGTGCGAGCCTGGGACCTATACCTTCAATGCCACGTTAACTGAACTGTTCGGCACCGCGTTCCGCCACAACATCGACAAGACCGTCAGCCAGGGCACTCCTGGAACGATCTACAATACAGAGTCGATGTTCTACAGCCGGAACCTCAACAACCAGTCCGGGTTGTCTCTGGGCGGTGATGGTGGCGCCGGCTGGGCAACGCAGGGCACGCAGTTAATCCTCCGTTTCGCCAATGTTCCTGCCAACGTGACCCTCGCGGTTCCGACGTCGTACACCAATACCGGTTCCGGTGATGTGGCGACGCTGAAGGATGCCGCTTCCGGTTCCACCACCAACTCGTCTGGCGCGGTGACTCTGACCGGCGGTGCGGGTGCGGCCGTGTATGAAATCACGGCTTCCAACCCTGGCGCCATCAGCTCCATCGTGATCGGCGTAAGTGTCACCTACACCGCCAACCCGCTGCCGGGTCTGGGGACCGCCACCGTGACGGGTAACTACAACCCGACCACCACGGTGTTCACGGCCTCCTACACGGCGCCGGTGCCGCGGTTTGTTGACAATCCGCAGTCGGCCACCACGTTCACGATCAGCTCCTGCCGCACCAACCTGTTGTTCCCCTTCGTGACCAACCAGGCTGGTTTTGACACGGGCATCGTGATCTCCAACACCTCGTCCGATCCGTTCGGTACGGTTCCGCAGCGCGGGCCTTGCACGCTGTACTACTACGGCGGCACGGCTGGCGGCGGCGCGGCGCCTGGCTCGCAGACCTCCGGGACCATCACCGAAGGTCAGCAGCTGGTCATGACCGTGTCCAACGGCGGTACCCCCGGCGTCAGCGCCACACCTGGCTTCCAGGGCTATGTCATCGCGACCTGCAACTTCCAGTACGCGCATGGCTACGCCTTTGTGAGCGATCTGGGCGCCAGCCGCGTTGCTGAGGGCTACCTGGCTCTCGTCATGGATTCCGATATGTTCGGTACTCGTACCGGCCGTACCGGCGCCAAGAGCGAGACGCTGGATAACTAGTCCAAGCAGCGGGTAACCAAACCCGAGAAGCGGGGAGGGCTCAACGCCCTCCCCGCTTTTTTGTTGTTTAGTCTACAATGAGCGGAGGTGCGGACCGGGCCGAACAGTGGTACCATAAAAGAAGTTCCCGCCGCGTTCCTACCCTTCCCGTCTCTATACACTCTTACTTGAGGTGAGCATGAATCTCCGCAGGATTCTGATCCCGGCCCTGATGGGCATGTCGGTGTTGGCACCGGCCGCCAGCGCCAGATACGTCTTTGTCCTCCCGCCGGCGGGGTCGCTGAACCCGGCCTTGCAGGCATTCAATGACCAATTGCAGTCGATGGGTTCCGTCGCGATCCCGGCTGGCGCGAGCCAAGTGTTGACCAACGCCACTGGCGACAAGGCGATCGTGATCGCCCAGAACGGCAGCGCAGGCGTCAGTTTCGTCAATATTCAAGGGGGACAGCTCTCTGGCACCGTCAGGAGCCTGAGTCTGGACGGCCTCACCCCGAGCTACGCCGTGTTGACTCCCGATGGGCAGCGGTTGCTTGTTTTGGCCGGCGCTTCGCCAGGAACTCTCTTCATTGTCGATGCGCTGACGGAGACCATTCAAACGGCAGGCAGGATCACTATTGGATCCACGCCGCGGGATATGGTGGTGACACAGGACTCGCGTTACGCAGTTGTGGTGAGCACGCCTGGCTTGCTGACGGTGATTGATCTATCAACGAATCAGGTCCACGCCCAGTCAGGCATCGCCGGCCTGGTTGGCTCTGCAAACCTGAGCCTGTCTCCCAGCGGTTCCATCTATGTGACGGGTCAATACCTACTGATCGAGTACGAGGGTAAGCCTCCGTTCGCCGAACGGGGCCGCACCGGGGTCTTTACTTCGCCCGGAAAGCTATTCTTCTCCACAGATGGGCGATATGCGCTGGCGTCCAACGATCTGGGTAACGGAAGTTCGATCGTCACCATCGATCTGGAAACCCGAGGGCCGACGTCACCGGCGGGCGCGCAGATCAGCGCCATACCGATCACGCTCATAGGGAGTAACTCGCCGATCAAGCTGGATCGCATCTGGGTGATCAACGACAAGAGCGCGATTACTTACTCGTCAGCCGCTCAGAAGCTCTATCTGGTGACTTATCCGGCGCTAACGGCAGCGGAACTCAGCCTGGGTGGGGTCGGTGTGCCGCCGTTGGTGGTGGGCGCCAACGTCTCCAACGAGTTCCCCACTACCAGGAACTTCTACTACAGCACCGGTGGGCTAGTGTACCGGCAGGACATCATTGCGAACGTACCACTGGGCAGCGCCAATGCCACGCCGGGCTCAATTGCATTCGCCGCTCCGCCTGCCACTTCGGGGCCGAGCCAGATCTTCGGCTACGGTGTGAATCAACTGGTTGGTCCGAGCACCGCCGCCAGGCCCTACTACGTCCGTGTAGTGGACGGCAGCGGCCGGCCTGTATTCAACGCGTCAGTGAGTTTCACGCCTGAAACCGCGGGCGTTACTCTGACCAACGCGTCAACTGTCACCAACATCGACGGCTATGCGCAGGTCACGGCGACCTCACCCGCTGCCAACGGGCCGTTCTCGGTGAAGGCACAGGTCGGTGCGGTGAGCCTCTCATTGACCAGCACGGTGACAGGTGGAACCACCGGCGGCGGGGGGGGCGGCGGTGGTACCGTCGACATCCCCAAAGTTGTCAAAATCTCCGGAGACGGGCAACTGCTTCAGATCTACAGCGGGTTCACCAAGCCGCTNNNNAAGCCGCTTGTTGTTCGCGTTGAGGATGCCAAGGGCAATCCGATCGCCGGTAAGCAGATCACCTGGACCGAGAGCGGGGGAGTGAGCTGGCAGGGCCCGACGACCTCCACGACCGACGCCAACGGAATGGCTCAAGTCACCGTGATCCCCGGCGGGAGTTTCAGCCCGGGTATTGCATTTCTCACTTACACAATCACCGCGAACACAGACATTGGAAGTGCCTCCTTCACTATGGTCTCATTCCCGTTCCAGCAAGGGCAGTTCAACCCTCAACCCACGGTGGTCCTGCAGAAGCCGCCGCAGGAGGACCGTCGAGTCGTAGCCAAGCTCGGGGTAAAGCAGGACGCCGCAATCAGTGTCATTGTGGTGACCAGTGGCGGTATTGGTGTGTCTCCCGGCTTGCCAATCCCAGGCGTTGGGATTTCCCTCAACAACATCACAAACCAAGACCCCAAGGTGGGGCCCGTAGCCAAGTGCGAGGGTGGAACTGTACTGACCGGCCAGGATGGCATTGCCAACTGCAACGTGATTGTAGAGGGCAAAGTCGGCACCAGTGACATTCAAGTGGATATCGGTGGGCTCATTGCCCAGCCGGTTCGCTTGACCGTCACCGCCGGCGATCCTATCGCTCCGGTGATCGTCCAGGGCAACAATCAGACCGGCAAGCCCGGAGCCACTCTGCCGCTTGCGCTCACGGCGCGCATCAACGACGGCTTTGGTAACAATCTGCCGGGGACGAATGCGGTCTGGGAAGTCGCCACGCCGAACAGCGTGCGCCTCTTCAATACCATCTCCACCGCAGACTCAAATGGCCTGGTCTCCACGCAGGTGCAGCTTGGCGCGAATCCTGGGAAGTTCCAGGTGAAGCTGAAGGCCGGCGGCAAGGAGACCATCTTTGACATCACCATCGAGACTCTGGCGGTAGCCATCGTCAAGGTGGGCGGTGAGAATCAACCCTCCATCCCCATCGGGCAGGCCTTCCCGCAGGCTCTTATTGTCTACGTGACCGACGGGCAGTCCAAGCCGGTGCAAGGCGCTTCGGTTGCCTGGGTGGTCACAGGCGGCGCTGCGTCTTTGAGCGCCGCCAGCAGCGTGACCGGCGCAGACGGCCGGGCGCAGATTACCGTGACTGCCGGATCCACTCCGAGCACCATCACGGTTTCGGCTACCGTTACCGGCCTGAGCCCGGTGCTCTTCTCGCTGCAATCTCGGCTGCCCGGCCCCGGGCTCACCAATAGCAGTTTTGTGAACTACGCCAGTGGCGAACTGGGATTGGCGCCGGGCAACCTGGTGCTGATCGTCGGATCCGGCCTGGCGCCGAACGTCAGAGGCCAGGTCAATGCCAACCTGCTGAGCGGGCGGCTTCCCTTCGACCTGGCTGGAGTGGTTGTGGAGTTCCAGTTCGCTGGACGCAGCTACTTCGCTCCCATCTACCGGGTCAGCAACGAGAACGGCGTGGAGTCCGTCCTCATCCAGGTTCCTTGGGAACTGTCGGCCACCAGCACGGCCACGGCCGTGGTGAACGTCTCCGGAGGAACCACCTCTGTTAGTGCCCTTCAGGTGCGGACGGTTTCGCCCGGGGTCCTGGAGGACTTCATCTCCGGCCGCCGGGCCGCGGTGGTCATCCGCTCCGACGGGCTCGTGGTGACGCCGGAAACGCCCGCTCGCCGCGGTGAAACCGTACGCCTCTACGCCATCGGCTTGGGGCAGACCGGTCCGGTCGCCGCCGAAACCAACCGTGTCGGCGTACCAGACCAGCAGAAGGTCAAGGCCGCTGTCGCCGTCGGCGTCGATGACAAGGGCGTTCAGACGGTATCCGTGCATCTGGCCGAGAACCTCATCGGGATTTACGAAGTGGTCTTCGTGATTCCGTCCGACGCCACCATCGGCTCTGACCGTCCGCTTGGATTCGTCGTCGAAGCCGTCGCAGGCCAGCCGGCCTACGCTAACGGTTCGGTGATCTCCATCGGCCAGTAATCGATCGACCTATCAACCGGCTCCCGATCCGGAGAAACGGCCTGTCGCCCAACGGCGGCAGGCCGTTTCCATTCAAAGCAGAAATATTTCCATCGTGTTTACAGCGGGTTGCGGCCGGAAGGCAGCAGGCACGGCCCGACGGGGGGCAGACTCTCGCGCGGAGGTGCCACATTATGGCCGCTTTACCGCTAGCGAAATACGGGCTGGACAAGCTCCACCTGTTCCCTTATTACCAGACCCGCGAACAGTTCCGCATGGCGACGGGCGAGGAGCCGCCGCCCTTTGATCCCTCACGCCCGCCGAAATTCTGGTTCGATCCGGCGGCCCGCCAGCTGACCAAACGGGCGCTGATCTACGAGAACATCCTGGCGACCAACGAGCACGGCAAGGCCCTGACCGGGCCGGATGGCAAGCCTTACTTCGAACAGCTCATGATCCTGCGGAGTGAGGCCGCCACCGTGAACATCCCTCTGAAGAACGCCGCCAATGAGCCCGGCGCCGGTGAGCCGGAGGCGCCGCCGCCATTGCGTGCGCTCGACCCCGATGAAGAGTTGTTCTTCGATTTCGGCGGGGTCGTATTGGTGCGGAACAAGACGATTGTTGACGATTCCATCATCGGCTTCACGACGCAGGACCGGGCTATCATGAAGGCCATCGCCCGCAAACTGAACGTTCCAGTCTGAGGGTAGTCCATTGTGAGAGCCCTCCGAACGGTTCAGGCGCTGCACATGGCAAGCACGTCCCGAGCCGTGACGTGGGGGCTCTTCAGCGTAGCGGTGGCATCAAAGTCCATCTTCTGGCCGTTCGGGGCTTCCACGGTCAATGTCCGATTGACGTAGTTGCCGCCGGGAAACCAGACCAGCTCTTCCCAGTAACCCACCTTCAATTGGGCGGTATCCACACCGGCCTTGGCCAGTTCCGCCGCCAGCGCCGATTTCGAATCGACGGCCAGCGGCGGCGGGACGCTCGGCGTGATCATCGTAATGGGCCAGACCGCAGCGGGCGTCGGTTCCTGCAAGCTGAAAGCCGGCTGGACGCCGGCCGCGGGTGGGGAAGCCACTTCGGTCCGCGACTGTCCCGGAACGGCGCCCGGACTGGAACTGCGGGTTCCCATTTGGGAAGGGGCCGCGGCTGGCGCGGGCGCTGGGGCGGGGGCCGCGGCAGCCGCTACGCGCCGTTCCGAACGGTCTGTGTCACGCGTCACTTGCGTTGAGAAATCAATCGCTTGAGTTGAATCGCCGGCACCGGAGCGAGGCTGCTGCAGGGGCATCCGCTCCAGCAGGCTGCCGAGAGAAGACGCGTCATGGTTGATGCGCATGGTCGATCACCGGGAGAGACCATGCAAGAGGCGGGCCAAACAGTGGCGTTACGGGCGCACGGCAGGGGGCAACTGTTTCTTTGTCTCTTCCGGAATGTCGAAGACGATCTTGACAGGAAAGGCGTGCCCCAGCGGTTCAGCCAGCACCCTCAGCTCGAACGATGGTTTCGGCGACTTGTCGCGGGGCGTGTACTGCACCCGCAGCTTTGTCCGCTCTCCGGCTTCCAACTTCCCCTTGTCCAGTTTCCAGGAGAGCCCTGGCAACTCCGCGGCCTGCACCTCGACGAACAGGACGCCGGTCATGCCGTTGTAGATCTCCAGTTCGTCGGAGGAGGTTTCGTATCCTTTCACCACGAGACGCTCTTTGGAGAGCCGGACAGCGTTGAGTATGGCTGCTACGCTGGCGCGCTGATTGCTGGCCATGGACTGGGTTGCCTGGCCGGAGCCGGCGTTCTTCTGCTGGCGCATCACGCCAAACGGGGTGACGGTTTCCGAATCAGTGGGTGGAGGGATGTAGTAGCACCACGCGCCATTGGCCACTTTCCACATGGAGGTGTAGGGGTACTTGGCCGGGATATTGCCCGTTCGGGTTCTCAACTCCGAGCCCAGGGCGACCACCACCGCCGCCTTGGTGAACTCCTCTGAGAAGTTGACCTTGATGATCTCCAGGCTCTGCCAGCGGCGCTTGTCGGAGTCGTAATAGGCGTCTCTGCTCTCATCGCAGACAAAGGCCTCCGCCTGGCGGAACTTCCCCTCACTGTGCAGGTGGTAGAACCTGGTCAGGCG
>JACRKW010000266.1:0-13355 GCA_016215215.1 Acidobacteriota bacterium | reverse complement strand
CTGCGCGAAGAGCGGGATGGAGAGCAGGACAGGGAAGAGAAAGCAAATGCCGGCACGGAATCTGAGCATCGCCTGGAATCTCAACAAAACAGGAAGGTTAGTGGCTGGGAGGCAGGGACTCGAACCCCGATACGCAGATCCAGAGTCTGCAGTCTTACCATTAGACGACCTCCCAGCGAGGCCAATTCTGAATATAGCACAACGCACATTTAAGCGACGCGCGAGCCGCCCATTCGTATACATTGTAAGCAAGAAGATTCCGTTGCCCGTTGACTGCCGGCTGCTCCAGGCGGGCGGTGGCATGGCGCGGGATCCCGTAACGGTAACCTGATGAAACTCATACTATCCACACTCCTATTGTTTGCGCCGCTGACGGCCCAGGTGATCAACTGGGGCATCAAGGGCGGGATTCCTCTCAACGACGCAGTGCAAGCCGCCGGCGCCTTCAGGCCGGTCCAGAACCGCTGGACCCTAGGTCCGATCGTCGAGATCAACCTGCCGGCCGGCCTGGGCCTGGAGGCCGAGGCGCTCTACCGGCGCGTCGGCTATGAAACAACGGTGACGGTGCCCGGCGTGGCGCAGCCGGTCAACAGCGTGTTCAATTCGAACGCCTGGACGTTCCCGGTGCTGGCCAAGTACAAGTTCCCCGGAGACCTGGCACGCCTCTACGTATCGGGCGGTTTCGTCTTTCGCACCCTGACAGACGTGCCCAACCTGTGGGACAGTTCGTCGAAGGGGTGGGTGCTCGGCGCAGGGATCCGTTACAACACGAAGCTGATCAAGATCAGCCCGGAGTTGCGGTACACGCGTTGGGGCACTGACCACTTCCAGGTGAACGCCGCGCACGGCAACTCGCTCAACTCGACGCTGAACCAGGTGGAGTTGCTGGTCGGCATCACCTTCTGAACTACCGGATCACGCCGGTCAGCGGCGAACTGGCCGACGCATAGAGCCGGCGCTCCATTCGCCCGGCCAGGAAGGCCATGCGGCCCGCCTCCACAGCGTGATTCATCGCGCCGGCCATCTTCACGGCGTCCTGGGCCGCCGCCACGGCGGTGTTCATCAGAATGCCGTCAAAGCCCATCTCCATGGCGACGCAGGCGTCCGAGGCCGTGCCGACGCCAGCGTCGACGATGAGCGGCACTTCGGTGATTTGCTCGCGCATGATGCGCAATGCGGCGTGGTTCTGGATGCCGAGCCCGCTGCCGATGGGCGCGGCCAGGGGCATGACGGCGGCCGCGCCGGCGTCGATCAGGCGCTTGGCCGTGATCAGGTCGTCGTTGGTGTAGGGCAGCACGACGAAGCCCTCGGCCACCAGGATCCTCGTGGCCTCCACCAGTCCCACCACGTCCGGAAACAGAGTCTTCTCATCGCCGATGACCTCGAGCTTCACCCAGTTGGAGAGCCCCACTTCGCGGCCCAGCCGGGCCGTGCGGACAGCGTCGTCGACGTTGTAGCAGGCAGCGGTGTTGGGCAGGATGAAGTAATTCGAGCGGTCGATGTGGTCCAGCATGGACTCCTTCGACTTGTCGGTCAGGTTCACCCGGCGCACGGCGACGGTGACCACTTCCGCGCCGGAGGCCTCATGGCAGCGCTTCATCTCTTCAAAACTGCGGTACTTGCCCGTGCCGATCATCAGGCGGGACCGGAACGTCCGTCCGGCGATGGTAAACTGCTCGCTCATGACCCCATTGTACCGTCCGGCCTGACAGCGGCCCGGTGTTAGAATCGCAATGAGCGGGCCCTTAGCACAATGGTTAGTGCAGCGGACTCATAATCCGTTGGTTGCAGGTTCAAGTCCTGCAGGGCCCACCATGCCTCCCAGGCGGCATAATGGACTCATGCTTGGCGTGCTGCCGTCGCTCCTGCTGGCCTGGATGCAGACCGCACCCGCGGCGCTGCCGCATCTGAGGGCGTGCTCGGAGAGCCTGCAGCGCAACGACGCGCAGGGCGCGGTCAAGTCCTGCAAACTGGCCGTCGGATTGGACTCCCAATCCGCCGCGGCGCACTTCCTTCTGGGGCAGGCCTACCTCGCCATGCGCTCCGCCAGCATGGTCGCCGAGGCCAAGGCCGAGTTTCAACAGGCTCTCGACATCGACGATACGCTCATCTGGGCACGCTTCTATCTGTCCAAGGTGTATCTCGACATCGGCAGACCGGACAAGGCCAAGCAGGAACTGGAACAGGCGCTCAAGACCCGGCCGGGCGTCCCACACTTTCTTTCGCTGCTCGGCGAAGCCGAACGGAAGTTGGGAGCCCCTGAAGCGGCCATCGAGCTTCACAAGAAGGCTCTGGCCGCCGACCAGACAATGAACACGGCGCACTACTATCTGGCCCTGGCGCTGATCGATCTGAAGCGCGAGGAAGAGGCCATCACTGAGCTCGAAGCGTCGCTGCGCTCGCCCTACGTCTCGCCGGACCTCTATCTGACGCTCGGCTCGCTCTACGCCCAGCGCCAGCGGTTTCGCGAGGCCGAAGATCTCTGCCGCAAGGCGATCGCGCTCGATCCCGGGCACTCGGAAAGCTACCTCCACCTGGCCCAGGTATTCAACGCCCAGCGGCAGAGCGGCAAGGCCCTGGCCGCCTTGCGGCAGGCGTTGCCGGAGGGGAAGACGTTCGCCAGTTCGCCCTACTATCAGAAACTGCAGGCCGACACCCACTTCGAATTCGGCCGCGCTTACGCCGCGCAGGGCGCAGCCGGCGATGCCGTCCGCGCGTTCGAACGGTGCCTGGCTATCGACTCCGGCCGCGCCGAGGCACGACGGCAACTGGCCGCTCTCTACCGGAAACTGGGCGACACAGCCCGCGCCGACGAGCAAGCCGAGCTGGCCGCCAAACTGGACGCTCAAAAGTAGTCAGCGGGCGTTCGCCTCGTCCACATCCAGGATCCGGTCCGCGGTCACGTTTTCCAAAACCTGTTTCTTGCCCCGCGGCCATTCGATTTCGATGCGCGCCGCCTTCGCCTCTTTGCCCAATCCGACGTACAACCGCATGTCGCTGGTGCTCAGATAACTGCCTGACGGATTGATCTCCCTGTGCTGAGTTCCCGCGCCGGTGGTGATCCGCACCTTGGCGCCCACGCCGGAACGGTTGCTCTCGCGGCCCCGCGCGCGAACGGCGAGCCAGTGGTTCCGATTGCCCCCATCGTTGCGAAAGAGCAGCGCGGGTCCGCCGCAGTCGGCGATGGCGATGTCGAGATCGCCGTCGTTGTCGAAATCCCCGATGGCCGCTCCACGGCCTACGTGCAGCATCCTGAAGGCCGGTCCGCTCTCGCGTGAAACATCCTTGAACTTCCCGCCGCCCACATTCTCGTACAGCAGGTCGGACTGCTTATAGCTCAGCGCAGGATCATACAAATGCACGTTGTCGGTGACGTGGCCGTTGGTGCAGTAAATGTCGATGTCGCCGTCGTTGTCGTAGTCAAACAGCTTCGTCCCGAAAGCCAGCGACAGGAATCCGGATTGCAGGCCGGCTTTGAGGGTGACATCCTCGAAGCCCAGCTTGCCCGTGTTGCGGTAGAGCGTGTTGTACTCCCGCGAGAAGGCCGTCAGGAATATGTCCGGCAGACCGTCGCCGTCGAAGTCCACGATCTCCGTCCCCATGCCGGCCATGGCCTTGCCGTTCATGTCGAAGCCCGTGCCGGACGAGTAGGCAATGTCGGTGAACGTGCCGTCGCCCTTGTTCCTGTACAGGAAGTTGCGCACCCCGTCGTTGGTGACGAAGATGTCCGGCCAGCCGTCCAGGTCGATATCGCCGATAGCCACGCCTAGGCCCTTGCCTGCGCGATTGGCGATACCGGCCCTCCTGGAGACGTCCGTGAACGTGCCGTTACCGTTGTTGTGGAAGAGCTGATCGGGCACGCCGTCGAACTGCTGCGGATCGCAGTACATGCGATACCCTTCCTGTTTGTACCCGCAATGCGGCGCCGCCTTGATGTCGTACTCCAGGTAGCGCACCACGTAGAGGTCCAGGTAGCCGTCGCGGTCATAGTCCACCCACGCTGCGCTGCTGGACCAGCCGCCCCCGGAGACGCCGGCCTTGGCCGTCACATCCGTGAACGTTCCGTCGCCATTGTTGCGGAACAACTGGCGTGACTCGTAGCCGGTCACAAAGACGTCGAGAAAACCGTCGTTGTCGTAATCGCCCACCGTGACGCCTGTGCCGAACATGCCGTTGCCCTGGACGCCGGCCTTCCTGGTGACATCCTCAAACTTGCCGTTGCCCAGGTTGCGGTAGAGCACGTTACCGGGAGAGGGCTTGCCGGCGGCCAAGTTGGAGCCGTTGGAGAAGAAGAGATCGATCCAGCCGTCGTTGTCGTAGTCGATCCACGCCACCCCGGCGCCGAATGTCTCCGGCATCAACTTCTCCTTCGACGCGCCGTTTTCGTGCACGAAGGTGATTCCGGACTCCACAGCCACGTTGTTGAACTGCACTCGCGTACCGGCTGCCTGCCAGGCGGTGAGCAGAGCGAGGAGAAACAGCGCGGCCTTCGGCATCCTTCACCAATCTACAAGGGCGGACAGAAGAAGGGGGAGGCCTGGGCCTCCCCCAACGCGCACGTCACTGCGAAGGGCTTACCACTCTACCCGGAGCTTTAGATCGATCTGGCGGTAGCTCTGCTTCTCCGGCTCGTAGTTGGGCCTGGTGGCCGTGAACATCCCGGGGTTCGGGTTGGAGATGTTGCTGTTGATCGACGAGAAATGCGTGTGGTTCAGCAGGTTGGAAAACGCGCCCGTCAGCGTGGTCTTGAACCGTTCCGTGATGCGGAACGTCTTGGCTATGCTGAGGTGCTGCACGTTGATGGGGAACGACTCCAGGCTGTTCGGCGCCGCGTTGCCGAATTTGCCCAGCGTGGGGACGGCGAAGGCCGCCGGATCGAACCACTTGGTGGGCGTGCGGGAGCCGCTGATGTTGCCGGCGCCGATGCGGTCCGGCAAGCCGCCGCTGGTGTTGGTGCCGGAAGGATCGGAGCCGCCAAAGGACGGGGAGAAGTACGTGGGAGACGCCATCGATGAGATGAACTGCATCGTCCAGCCGCCCAGGATGTAGTCCACGGCGCCGGGCGCGTCGGCCAGGAACTTCTGCTGCTTGCCGAACGGCAGCGCGTAGGTGAGGCTGGTGACCCAGTATTTCTCACGGTTGGCGCCGTCCCGCGCCCACTTGTCGGTGATGGCGTAGGGGTTCTCCGTGTTGGCCCAGTTGTACATGTTCTTCGACCACGTAAAGTTGGAGTTGAACACAAAAGCGCCGGCGCGCTTCTGGACTTCCATCTGCAGTGCGTTGTAGTGCACCTTGCCGTCGGTGCCGAAGACCCCGACGGAGTTGTAGAGGTTGTACGGCCGCCGCGACTGGTTGAAAGGAATCGTGCTCGGCTGCGGCTTGTTCATGTTGTAGGTGCCGTAGTTCAGCCCCGTGTTCCGCATGCCGATGTAGGACAGGCGCAGGCCGATGGCCCTTACCTGGCGTTCGGCGGTGAGATTGATTTGCCGGATCGTGCCGTTGGTCGTATCCAGCGGCAGGTAGGTAACCCCCTGACTGGGCACCGAGGCGGAGCCCAGGCTCGCCGGGAACGGGTTGGGGAACATGAACAACGCCGCGTTGTTGGCGATCACGTTGTTGTAGCTCTCCGACAACTGGAACGGGTTGGCGCCCGGCCGCCGCGAGTTGTAGTCCCAGCTATCGGTGTACTGGTTGTAGCCGCCGCGCAGAACCGTGTTCGCCGTGAGGCGGTAGGCCGCCGAGATGCGCGGCTGGTAGTTCGACTTCGACGCGTTCGGCACCACCTGGCCAGCCATGATCGGGATCGTTTTCGGATAGAGTGGATTGATCTTCGACAGGTTCTCCTGCGCCACCACCACCTTGCCGCTGGCCATGTCGAAGTTGTACATCAGGCCGTCGTCATAGCGGGCGATGCCGTAATAGTCCCAGCGGATCCCGTAGTCGATGGTCAACTTCGAGTTCACCTTGAAGGTGTCGCCGAAAAACCACCCAAACTGGTTGTTGCGGCTCATGCGGTTCACAATCGGATCCAGGCGAGTGCTGGTGAACGGCACGCCGAGCAGGAAATCGCCGAATGCCACGCCGGTGATGTTCGCGTTGAAGTTGAAGTTGCCGTATACGTCGTTCGAGATGGAACCGGAGAAGAACCAGTAGCGGCGGAACTCTCCGCCGAACTTCATGACGTGCTTGCCCTTGGACCAGGTCATCGTATCGATGTAGCTATCGACGCCGTTGTCGGCGTTCAGATAGTTGATCGCGCCGGTGGAGCTGTTCAAGGTGCTCAATCCGGCGATGGCGATCACAGGGGACCCCTGTGCCTTGTAGCCCTTGGCGTTGACGCCCTGCAATCCGATGGATGCCACGATGTCAGCGCCGAACTTCGGTGTGATGCCCTGTTCATCCTCGCCATACAGGAATAGGTCGGTCTGGTGGCCGAACGTGAAGGTGTTGATCAGAGTCGGCGTGAAGATGTGAGTATCGGAAGCGACCAGCTGCTGGTGGTTTCGCTTCTGTGTGTAGGTGGCCCACTCAAACCCAGAGCCTGGGCGGATGTAGGGCGTCTTGCGGGCCATCCATCGAACATAGAGGCTGTTCTTGTCCGTCACCTTGTGGTCGATGCGGTACATCGGCCAGTCGCCCTTATAGAGATCAGAGTTGTAGGGGAACGACCAGCCGTAGTTGTTGGTCAGCGTGTCCGGGCCACCCTGGTTGGGCTTGGGATAGTAGAGATCCATCGCCTTCTGGGAGACGGAATTGAAGCGGCTCGTCGGGATCTGCTTGTTCGGGAAGGGCGTGTTGCTGTTGAAGGGGTCTCTCACCGCGGTTGTGAACTGCGAAAGGTCGCCGGCGCGCATCTTCAGCGACGGCGTGTTCCGGTTGACCCACGAGCCCAGCGGGATCTTCTGGTGGAAGAGCGCGGCGTAGAAGAACGTCCGGTCCTTGATGATCCGGCCGGAAACGTCAACGTCCCACTCGTGCAGGATGTATGGGGTCCGCTTCGGAGTGAAGAACTCGCGCGCGTTCAGTCCCGCGTTTTCGTGCTTGTAATAGGCCGACGCGTGGAAATCATTCGCGCCACGCTTGGAGATCATGTTGAAGTTGGTGGCGCGCGCGCTGTCGGCGCCGGCGCCCACCTGGTTGACCTGCACAGTTTCGAAGAACGCAGGGTTGTCGTTCTGGTCGCCGGCGGTATCGTTCGGCACGCCGTCCATAGCCCAGGTCTGCTTATTGCGGTCCGAGATGCCCGACATCACCAGGTTCCAGCCATTGCCCTGTATGCCTGGCATGGTGGTCATCAGCGCCAGCGGGGAGGGGTAGACGTCCACCAGCGGCCGGTCCAGGAACTTCTTCTTGTCCAGCTCTCCGGAGATCATGCCGCTATCGGTCTGGATCAGCGCCGCCCCACCTTGAACGGTGATGGTCTCGGCCGTGGCGCCTACCTGCAGCGACAGGTCCAGACGGCGAATCTGGCCGGCATCCAGCAGCATGTTGTCCGCTTGGTAGGCGCGGAAGCCTGTTTTCTCCACCTTGATGCGGTACATGCCGGGCTTGAGTGCCGGAATCTCGTACGCCCCACTCTCATCGGTGGCCAGCCTGCGCGCCTCGATGTTGGTGCCGATCTCCGTAATGGTGATATCGGCGCCGGGCACCGCCAGGCCGCTCGGATCCGTCACCACGCCGCGTAGCGTGGCACGGTCTGTCTGTGCGAAGAGGGTTAGAGAAATGCCGGCTAATAGAAATAGTGACCTGAATATCCTGTTCATGGTTGCCTTCCTGGAGCGGTCCGGACTGGGCCTAGTCTATTTCCATTAGTAGGGCTTGTCAAGGGACTCGTGCAAGCGCTTTCGTACGGGCCGTTGCACAGTTCGGAGGCCACTCTTCCCGACTCCCCGTACCCAGCAGTTGAGTACTATAAGCCTTTCCGTGAGAACGCTTCCCGTCATCCTCGCCACGCTGGCAGTGACCCTGGCGGTTCAGCCGCCGCCCGTCGTCATCGACTACCCCGAGGACGGATCCCTCTTCCCACCGGATTTTGCGGCCCCCACCTTTCTCTGGCGCGGTCCACAAACGGCGCCTTCCCTCTGGACCATCGAAGTGACGTTCGCCGATGGCGGCCCTCCACTGCGCCGCACGACGGAAGGCCCGCTGTTGAGGATCGGGGAGATCGATCCGCGCGCCGTGGCGGAGTCCAACCGGCCGCCCACACTCACACCCCAGCAGGCCGCAACACGCACCTGGAAACCCAACAAGTCCACCTGGGACGAGATCAAGCGCCGCTCCACCGCAGGCGCGGTCACCGTCACCATCACCGGCGCGGCTGGCCAGGCCGTCTCGCGCGGCGCCGTCCGCATCAGCACCTCCGCCGATCCGGTGGGCGCTCCCATCTTCTATCGCGATGTGCCGTTGATGCCATCCGAGCTGGAGAAGGGGGTCATCAAGCCCATCATCCCCAGCGCGGTTCCGCTGATCAGTTGGCGCCTCCGCGACGTGGGCGAGGACGCTTCCAGGCTGCTTATGCAGGGTCTCCCCACTTGCGCCAACTGCCACTCGTTTTCGCGCGACGGCAAGACCATGGCGCTCGATGTCGACGGCCCGCAGAACGACAAGGGCATGTACGCCATTGCCGCCGTCGCTTCCAGGATGTTGATCCGTACTCAAGACGTCTTCACCTGGAACGATTTCCCTGGCAAACCGCCGGGCCAGCGCACCATCGGCTTCATGGCGCAGCTCTCTCCGGACGGCCGCTACGCCATCACCACCCTGAACGAAGACGTGTACGTGGCGAACTTCAAGGACTACCGCTTCCTCCAGGTCTTCTACCCGACACGGGGAATCCTCGCCTGGTACAACCGCTCCACCGGGCAGATCCGTGCCCTGCCCGGCGCCGACAACCCTAACTTCGTCCAGGCCAGCGCGTTCTGGAGTCCCGACGGCAAGTACCTGATCTTCGCCCGCGCCCGCGCCAGGGATGCCTACCCACAGGGCCGTCAGATGGCCCAATACGCCGGCGATCCCCTGGAAACACCGATCCAGTACGATCTCTATCGGATCCCCTTCAACGGCGGCAAAGGGGGACGCGCGCAGGCCGTTCAAGGCGCATCCCACAACGGCAAGAGCAATTCGTTTCCAAAGGTTTCGCCCGATGGCCGCTGGATTGTCTTTGTGCAGTCGGCCAACGGGCTTCTGATGCGCCCGGACAGCGAGCTCTACATCGTGCCGGCTGCTGGAGGCGCGGCCCGGCGCATGCGCGCGAACACGGCCCGCATGAACTCCTGGCACAGCTTCTCTCCCAACGGGCGCTGGCTCGTCTTCTCCTCCAAGAGCCGTTCGCACTATACACAGATGTTTCTCACGCACATCGATCAGGACGGCAACGACAGCCCGCCTCTCCTGATTGAGAACGCCACCGCCGCCAATCGCGCCGTGAACCTGCCGGAGTTCGTGAATGTGCCTCCATCCGGCTTGCAGAACATCGACGTTCCCGCGGCCGATTTCTACCGCCTCTTTGACTCGGCCTGGAGCCTGGCGGAGAAGGGCCAGTTCGCCGCTTCCATCGGTGAGTGGAACAAGGCGCTGGCGCTGAATCCGGGCGACGCCAAGGCCCACAACAACCTGGGGCGCGCCTTGGCGGGCGCAGGCGCCATGGACCAGGCCATCACCCACTGGCAGAAGGCCCTGGAGATCAACCCAGCCTACCTGGAGGCCCGCAACAACCTCGGCGTCGCCTACCTCCGGAAGGGCAAAGCCAACGAAGCCATCGCCTGCTTTGAGCAGGTTCTGGAGGCCAATTCCAGCTACGCCGAGGTCCACGCCAACCTGGGCCGGGCCCTCGCCGCGAAAGGAAAGGACGCCGGCGCCATGGCCCACTGGCGGAGGGCGATCGAGTTGAATCCCAACTACGCCGAAGCCTATAACGACTTGGGCGCGGCGCTGCTGCGATTGGGCAGGACAGGGGAGGCGATCCGTGCCTTCCAGAAAGCCGCTGCATTGAATCCCGCCTTTGCCGCGGCACAGTTCAACCTGGGCAATGCCCTTTCCGGCTCCGGGCAGTTCGCGCCCGCCCTGGCCGCCTGGCGCGCTGGATTGCAGGCAGATCCGAACAATGTCTCGACGCTGAATCGCGCCGCCAGGCTGCTGGCGTCGCATCCGGAGGAGTCTCTGCGCAACGGCGGGGAAGCGGTGCTCCTGGCGGAACGGGCGCGCCGGCTGACCGAAGGCCTCGACCCAGGTGTCCTGGATACCCTGGCGGCAGCCTACGCCGAAGCGGGGAGGTTCTCAGAGGCCGTCGAAACGGCCGGTCGCGCATCCAGCGTGGCCATCGCTCAGGGGCAGCCCGCCCTGGCCGCATCCATTCAGACGAGGGCGGCTCAGTATGCCATAGCCAAGCCTCTCCGCGAGGCAGTTCGTTGAGGAGTGCCGCGGCCTCAGTTGGTCGCGCCCATGCTCTGCGCCGGGTAAGTGACGGTAACCGTCGGGAACTTGTACTTGCCCGCGATGAAGGGGATAAACATCACAGCCTGTATGCCAGTAACCTGGATTTGGATGCGGTAGTCGCCGGTCTTCAAAGTGCCCAGCTTCGAATATGTGACCTGGGAAGGCAGCAGTCCCATGAACCCGGGCTTCAGTGAATTCTCATCCGGCGCATGGAGCTTCTTGTAAACGAGGTAGTTCTGCACCTGGCTCTCGGTCCAATCGTTCACCACCGCGGTACGAGCGGTCTCCCGCGCGCGTTCAGTGACGTATTGGCCCAACAACAGAATGCGCCCCATGTCCAGGATGAAAAGGATCATGGCCAGCAGCGAGAGCAGCACCAGGGCGCTCTCCACCATGCCCTGACCGGACTGCCCTGAACGTCTACGAGGGTCTCTCATGTCGTTCTCCTTCCCCTCAGCAGGTCGAGCAGATCACCTGGCCGATGTACAGCGTGGTGACCCGTGGCTTGTCGGCCAGCATGTACTTGGCGAATATCGAGGCGACCTGGTAGTTCTTGATGCGGATCGTGATGTCAGTGGGGAGCCCGGCGTTGGGGTTGAGCTGGATCTCAATATTAGACGTCGTCAGCCCCGGAACCACAGTTTTCGTGCCTGCCGCGGGAGTCCCATACAGCACCATGTTTTTGATCGCCGTGTCGAACTTGGACGGGTTTCCCGCGTCGTAGATGGCCATGGAGGCGAACATCGCGGCGTTGGAGACGCTCAGTTGCAGTTTGTTGTACAGGTAAAAGGAGTAGCCGAACTGGTACACGCCCGCGAAGAGCAGCCACAGCAGCCCGATCGCCACCCCGAATTCAAGCAGGCCGCTGCCGCGCCGTCTGCCGTTGTGCCGTTGCCGTTGCATGAGACCGATCCTCCTCCTACCTGCTCCTACTTGAAGAGCACAATCTTGTAAACCGATGTGCCGCTAGTGCCACCCGTGCCGCCCCCGCTGAGGTTCGCCGGTCCGATATAGGTGGCGCAGTATGAGCCGTTGCCGCTCTGGTCGTTGGTTTCGTACACCGCCGCCGGGTCGAGCAGGAACTCGCCAAAACCGATCTCCCTGTAGTTGCCGTTGCCGCCCGGCGTGGATTGGTCCGGATCGTCGATCAGGACCGTCACCAGACGGCGGCCGTTGGCGACGCCCTGCTGGAGCTTGGCCTTGTAAACCTCCCACGTGGTCGAGGTCTGGTCCGGATCTTGCAATGATCGGGCGGTGATGGCAGTCAGCGAAGGCGCCTTGTTGCCCGGCACTGCGTCGACGTAGTCGCCGGCCGCAACCGTCGTCGGCGGATCAATGCCGTTTGGGAATCCCCCAAACTCGATCGCCTGCCTCAGGCCGCTGGCGCCGTTGCCCTGGCCCAGGTCCACGTACCCGCGTTGCGCTGGGAAAGCATTGGCCTTCGACCAGCCCAGATCGCCCGGACAGTCCGTCGAGGCGGAGTGCTTGCCCCACTTCAGCGTGTACCGCACGCCGGGGATCAGGCCAAAATGATACCTGTCCGCCGGATTGTGCGCCGCGGGGGAGAAGGGCAACAGGCCGCCGTTGTTGAACAGGGCCGGCTGCTGCAACTGCCCGCCCGTCGCCGAGGCAGAGACTACCACTGAACCCGGATTGCCGCTCACCGCTCCCAGGAAGTACAAAGGTATGGTGAGCTGAGTATCCACCTTCACGAAACGATACGTGTTGGTGGCTGTCGCAGTCGCATTGGCGTAAGTGTAGTATGTGCCCGTGAACGTGTTGGCATACGTGTCGGTGACATCGGTGATCTTCTTCGAGTCGAAGTTCACCGCGTTGGGCAAGGACGTGCCTAACGGGCCATGCAGGGCAGTGAGATGGGCCAAGTCCACCCCAGTCTTTGTGCCGTCGAGATTACGCGCACTGGCCAGGGCCGCGGAATCGCAGAATGTCTGCAACTCATTCTTAATGATGAACATGCGGCCGCAATCGAATGCCAGTCCGAGTACTCCGGCCATGATCACTGCCGTCGAGGCGGTAACCAGCAGGCTGAACCCCCGACGCGCGCGCCCGTTGCCGGAACGGCCCGCCCGGTTGAGCATCTTCTGAATCTTCATCTGAGACCTCTGTGAGGAACTGCCCGTCAGCTATCCGAGAGGTGGGCAGTTGGTCCTGACCTGCTCAAATATCGCCCGTTTTGGTGGGCGCGTCCAGAGCCACTTGGCTCATTCTGGAGCACTAAGGCGAAATGACCCACCATCTTGGGAGAAGCCCTCAGAAGAGTCTTGAGTCCTATTAACCTCCTGGAACTCCAATCCGGACCCTGGTATCTTGTTTATGCCATGCCAGCCCTGAACCGCCGCCACTTTCTCGCCGCCTCCGGCGCCACCGCACTCCAACCCCTGGAATCCCGTAAGAAGCCGATGACCGGCATCCAAGTGGGCGCCGTCTCCTTCGTGGACGAGGGTGTCGAGCCCGTCCTTGACACTTTTCAAGAGCGCGCCGCCGTCAACACGCTCTTCATCGCCACCTTCACCTACGGCCGGGGAATCGCCGGCCGCCAGGTGGCCGGCCAGCCGCTGCCCGACCACGGCAAACAAGAGTACGACACCGGCTTCCGTGGCGGGGCATTCCACAACGTCAACCTCGCTTACTACAAGGACACTATCCTCAAGGACGTCCGTTCCCGCGACTACGGGAACTTCGACGTGCTCCAATCCGTCATTCCCCAGGCCCGCAAGCGCGGCATGGCCGTCATCTGCTGGTTCGAAGACGTCTGGCGCAACGACGTGCCCCACATAGACCGGCTCCAGGAGAAGGACCTGTACGGCCGCAACGCCGGCACCCTCTGCTTCAATAATCCCGATCATCGCGCCTGGCTACTGGGGATGACTGAGAACCTCGTCCGCGACTACGACGTCGAC
>JACRKW010000244.1 GCA_016215215.1 Acidobacteriota bacterium | reverse complement strand
GGCCGGAATGGAACGGCATACCGTTGACCGTCACGCGCGCGCCAGCCACGGGCTGTTGATCCGCCTTCACTTCGATTCGAATTGTGGCGCGTGGTTGCAGCGCGGCCGCAGGTCTGGACTCGGCGAACAAGACCAGGAGGGCCATTGGGGCGGCGAAGAGCATAGTCCACATCAGACACAAGCATTCCCTCATACAAGATTTCACAAATGGGGTCATGCTTGGCGTGGCTGTGGCTCGAAAACGAGCAGGGGGTGATAGACTGCCGGATTATGACGAGACGAGGACGCGTGCGTGCGGCGGCAGCGTTCATAGCGGCTGCACTGGCTGGGGCGGTGGGAGGGCAGCAAGGGACGTTGGGAGACGACGCGCGGGTGGCGCTAAGGAGGGCTGTGGAGTTCTACCGGCCAAAGGTGGCGACGCATGGGGGATACCACTTCTCTTACACGAACGACTTGAGCTACGGGCGGTCCGAGCAGAGCGAGACTCCGAACCGGGTCGAGGTGCAACGGGAAGGGACGCCAGTGGTGGGGATGGCGTACCTGGACGCCTACGAGGCGACGGGCGACCGGTACTATCTGGAGGCCGCCCGGGAAGTCGCGGAGACGTTGGTGCGAGGGCAGTTGTGTTCGGGCGGGTGGGACTACTTCATCGATTTCACGGCGGCAGAACGAAGCCGAATCGGATACCGGGCCGATACGGGTTGCGCGGGGCCGGCAGCGGGAAGGAATCCCGGCGTGACGACGCTGGACGACAACGTGACACAGGCCAACCTGAGGCTGTTGATGCGGGTGGATCAGGAACTCGGGTTCAACGACGCGAAGATTCACGCCTCGGCGGTGTTTGCGCTGGAGAGCCTGATGAAGGCGCAGTATCCCAACGGGGCGTGGCCGCAGCGCTACAGCCGGTTTCCCGAGGCGAAGGACTTCCCCGTGGTGCGGGCGAGCTACCCGGAGAGCTACGCGAAGGTGTACCCGGGCGCCGATTACAGGGGGCACTACACGTTCAATGACAACTCGATCGTGGACACGATTGATATGTTCCTGGAAGCCGCCAGGATCTACGGCGAGGAGAAGTACCAGGAGGCGGCGGAGAGGGGCGGCGGCTTCATCCTGCTTGCGCAAATGCCGGAGCCGCAGCCCGGATGGGCGCAGCAGTACGACAAGGAGATGCATCCGGCGTGGGCGCGGCGTTTTGAACCGCCGGGGGTGACGGGCGGTGAGAGCCAGGGCGTGATGCAGATGCTGCTGGTTCTGTATCGGGAGACCGGGAATCGCAAATACCTGGAGCCAATGCGGCGGGCACTGGCGTATTACAGGCGGTCGTTGCTGCCTCCCGAGGAGAATCCTTCCGAGATCCGACGGCGGCAATGTCCGGGAGATACGCCGTGTCTGGCGCGATTCTACGAACTCAGAACGAACCGGCCGCTGTACATCACCAAGGGAACGCGGGTGCAGGTGCTCGATGGGACGACGACTCTGGTGGGAGGCTACGAGCTGAGTTACAGCGACACATCCGTAATCGGGCATTACTCGGTGGTCGTGCCGGGGCGGTGGGTGGCGGCGATGGAGCGGTCGCTGAACGAGGTGGAGGCGGCCGATGCGAAGACGTTGCGACGGCCGAAGCGGCTGCGAGGGCTGTCGCCGTGGAGCGGGGAAGTAGAGCGAACGGGCGCGAGCGAAGAGCGCGTACGGCAGGTGATTGCGTCGCTGGACCAGCGGGGGGCGTGGGTGGAGGACGGAGTGATCGGGAAGGCGAACCGTATCGTGTCGGTGCTGGCGGCGAACGAGATGGTGTTGAAGATCGGAGGGAAGAGCTATCCGATCCATGAGAACGACACGATTGAGTTGTTTCCGGGGAAGGAGCAGCCGCAGGAGAAGATCATTCGTTCGTCGACATTCGCGCGGAATGTTGGGGCGCTTGCGGGCTACTTGAGACGACTGAAGTAAATGAAACCGCCCGGCCCACGCAGGCGCGGGGCCGGGCGGTTTGAAGCGAATCGCGCTACGGCTAGAACTCGAGCCGGAGCGAGACCTGACCCGTGCGGCCGCCGCCGAAGTCGACGCCGCGGGAGCCGGTGATACGGCCGAAGTTGGAGTCGGCGACGTTGAGGTTGGGGTCGCCGAGGTTGGTCCAATTGGGCAGGTTGGTGAAGCTGCCCTCAAGGCGGAGGTCTACGCCTTCCTTGAGGATGAACTTCTTACTGAGGCCCATATTGAGGCCGAAGGTGCCGGGGCCGGTGAGGATGCCGACGCCGGAGTTGCCGAAGCGTCCGATGGGATTCGGGTCACGGCCAGGGGTGGATCCGACGCTGCAGGAGTACTGCAGGGGGCCGGGCGTGCGGCCGGGGCAGATAAAGGCGCTGCGGTCGGCCCAGGCGTCGCGTGTGGGATTGGAGAGGCTGCCGTTGGCTGCGCCGACGCGGTCGGGGCGTTGGGAGCCGCGGCTGGGGGCGTTGGTGCCGGAGGGGTCGCCGCCGGAGAATACCGGAGTCAGGAAGGGTCCGGACTGGAGGGTGAGGATGCTGGAGAGCTGCCAGCCGCCGAGGACCATGTCAGCGGCACGGCCCGCATTGGTCATGAACGTACGGCCTTTGCCGAAGGGGAGTTCATAGACCATGGTGTTGACGAAGCGCTGGCGGCGCGTGGCGTAAACGTCGCCGCGGTCAGCGCGGCGGTTGAGGGAGTTGGTGACACGGCCGCCGCCTGTTTCACCGGCGAAGCCGCCAGGTGCGGGGCCGGCGTTATCAGCGAGGTTTTTGGCGAAGGTGTAGGCCGAGGTGTAGCTGAGGCCCTTGGCGAGGCGGCGGTTCAACTCGGCCTGGAGCGAGTTGTAGATTGCGTTGGCGCCGGCGTCGCGGGTGAAGATGAGTCCCCAGTTGGGGAAGGGCCGGTCGAGGCTGGTGCGCTGGGAATAGAAGGTAGTGGACGGAGACATCTGGTTGATGTCGGGCGCCCAGGGCAACTGATAGGATCGGTTGCCGATGTAGCTGAGCCTAAGGCCGGTGGTGCTGTTCAGCTCGCGGTCGATCGACAGGCCCCACTGGAGCATCTGGGGAGGTTTGAAGTCGATCGCGTTTGCGGTGCGGAACTCGAAGGTGCCGATGGAGCCGCCGCGGACGCCGCTGCCCGGCGTACGAGTCTCAGGAAGGGCAAAGATAGGTTTACCATCGGCGCCGATGTTGTTGAACTGGCGCACGTCGCTCTGGACGGTGCCGGTGAGAGAGTAGAACACCGAGCCCATGAGGATCATGTTGTAGAGACCGATGCTGGAGCGCACGGTGGTCTTGTTGTTGAGGCGGTAGGCCAGGCCGAGGCGGGGCAGGAACTGCGTCTTGTAGGTGATGCGCAGAGCCTCGGGGAGGCCGGCCTCCTGGGCGGTGACGATGGGCGTGCAGCCGATGCCGTTAATGGGGGCGCCGGGGCAGGCGTTGAAGGAGAGCATGTTGCCGGGGCCGACGAGTTTGCGCGCCTCAGGGTCCGACATGATGATCACGCGGCCGGTGCGCGGCACGGTGCGGTCGAAGTTGCCGATGTTGAGGCCGTTGTCGCGGTAGCCGGGGTGAAGCTCATAGCGCAAGCCGAGATCGATGGTGAGCTTGCTGGAAAGCCGGATGGTGTCCTGGGCGTACATCTTGTAATGGGTAGCCTGGCCGTCATTGTCGCGCGAGACGACCGCGATGGCGGTGGCGTAGGGAACGCCGAGCAGGAAGTCGGAGAAGCCGTAGCCGGTGAAGGCCGGGCCGAATCCGAAGTCGCCGTAGTTGTTGCCGGAGGTGAAGCCGAGGTCGGATCGCGCGCGCAGGTTGCGGATGTCGGCGCCGAACTTGAGGGTGTGCTTGCCCTTGACGTAGGTCAGGTTGTCGATGAACTGGAGGTTGTCGGAGATGCTGTAGCCGGGGCGGCCCTTGCCGAAGCCGGTGTAGAGGTCGATACCGAAGGCGGGCAGGCCGTTGAAGAAGATGTCCCTCTGGATGTCCTTCAGGTTCAGGCTATTGGTGAAGCCGAGGCCGTCGAAGTTGAAGATTCCGGACGAGTCTGACTTCACGTAGCCGAAGCGGAACTCGTTCAGCAGGGACGGGGTGATGGTGTAGGTCCAGGAGGCGTTGGTCTGCCAGAACTTGGCGCTCTGGGTATCGGAGGGCAAGGTGAGCGCGTTGGCGCCGATGGCCGGGTTGTTCTTGTAGGAGAAGCGGCCATAGACGTGGTGCTTCGCGCTGAAATTCTGGTCGACGCGGGCCTCGTACTGGTCGGAGTTGATGCTGACATCGCGGTTGTCGCGGTAGTTGGAGCCCGTACGACGGTCGGTGACGCCGGTGTTGGGCAGCGGGTAGAACGGCAGGATCTTCTTGGCGACATCGCTGATGCGCGAGGCCGGGATGACGTTGCCAGGGAAGGGTTGGAAGGTGTAGGGGTCGCGGATATTGACGCCCTCGCGGCTGAAATCGCCGCCGCGGACGAAGCTGGTGGGGACCGTGTTCTGGATGGTGCCCTGGCGCGGGTAGCGGAGCGATTCCCAGGTGAAGTAGACGAAGGTCTTGTCCTTGCCGTTGTAGATCTTGGGGATGGAGAGCGGGCCGCCGACGGTGCCGCCGAAGGTATTGCCGATCTTGGCCGGGACGGTGCTTTGGCCGAAGGAGCGGGCATCGAAGGCCTTGTTTTGGTGGTACCAGAAGAGAGCGCCGTGGTAGTTATTGGAGCCGCTCTTGGAGATGAGGGTGACGTCTCCGGGCTGGCCGAACTCGGCCGTGTTGCCGACGCCCTGGACGCGAATCTCAGAGATGGATTCCACCGACAGGAACATGCTGCGGTTGGGGCTGTTGCCGGTGGAGGCGGTGATAGAGATGCCGTCCACGGTCGATTCCGACTGAGCAGGCAAGCCGCCCTGAATGGAGAGGCCAAGTCCGTTGTCAGCCTGCACGCCGGGGAGCGTTTGGAGCATGGCGTAGGGGCTGGTGCTGCCGGCGCCACGGACGTTGGAGGGCAGGTTGAGCACCTTTTCCACCGTCAGGTTGGAGCTGATGGAGGGAGTGTCAGTAGCGATGACGCCTGCCGAGGAGGAGACCTCGATCTTCTGCGAGATCTCGCCCACCTGGAGGGCGGCATCCACCCTGAGGCGGCCGCGGGCGACGAGTGTCACTCCGGAGGCGGAAAACGTGCGGAAGCCCGCGGCTGTCACGGTGACAGTGTAGGGGCCGGGATCGATATTCTGAAACTCGTAGGCGCCTTCCGTGTTGGTTTCGGCGTCGTGGCTGGCATTCTCGTTCGGCTGTGTGATGCGCACCTTTGCGCCTTT
>JACRKW010000243.1 GCA_016215215.1 Acidobacteriota bacterium | reverse complement strand
GCGCATGGCCGATCCCCACCCGCTCCACTGGGCCAACTTCCTGGAATGCATGCGCACCCGCAAGCGGCCCAACAGCGACATCGAAACGTGCGTCCGCTCTTCGCTGGCCTGCGCGCTCGGCAATGCGTCCTATCGCAGCAGACTGCGCCTGGACTGGGACCACCACGCCCAGCGCGTCATCCAGGACGCCGCCGCGCCATTCCTGGACCGCCAGTACCGCGATCCCTGGAAGCTGTCTGCCTGACCTCGTAACGCCAGCCTGTGCGCCGGGCGACAGCTGGCTCTGTGAGGAGAATGTTACAGCGTGGTCGGATTGACGTCAGACGAATTAATCCGTATATTTACATAAAGGAGCTTAAGAGGATGCAACAGAGCCGGTTCGTCTGGTACGAATTGATGACTAACGACACCGCCGCGGCCAAGGAGTTCTACGGCAAGGTGGTGGGCTGGACGATGCAGGACTTGCCCGGCCCCGCCATGACCTACACCATGCTGAATGCGGGTGGCGTTGACGTCGGCGGCCTGATGGCCTTTCCGCCGGGAGTCTGCGGTCCGGACGCCAAGCCCGCCTGGCTCGGCTACGTAGGTGTCGACGATGTCGACGCCGCCGCCGCACAACTGGAGAAACTGGGCGGCAAGGTGCACCGTACCCCCTGCGACATCCCGAACGTCGGCCGCTTCGCCGTCGTGGCCGACCCGCAAGGAGCGGTCTTCTACCTATTCCGCCCCTCACAATCGGGCGGGCCCGAGCCCGATCCTGCTCCCGGCCGCATCTGCTGGCGCGAACTTCACGCCTCTGACTGGCCGGCGGCTTTCGAATTCTACAGCGCCATGTTCGGCTGGCAGAAGGGCCAGGCCATGGACATGGGCCCGATGGGAACGTATCAACTCTTCACCATAGACGGCGCCGGCGCCGGCGCCATGTTCAATAGCCCGGCGGCACAACAGGCCCGCTTCTGGCTGTTCTACTTCATCGTCGAGGATATCGACGCCGCCGTCGCCCGCGTCACCGCCGCCGGCGGCAAGATCCTGATGGGCCCCGCTCCCGTGCCGGAAAACCGGTGGATCGTGCAGGCCACCGACCCGCAAGGCGCCATGTTCGCTCTTCTCGGAACGCGAGAATAGGACCATTTTGGTGGTGCGCAACTTTGACAGGGAAGTGCGCCCGCGCGTGTCGAATCCCCTACACTGATGGGTTATGGTAGAGATCCGACGCGCGCGAGTGGAAGAGGCTCAGGTGCTGCTGGACCTGATCCGGGCGCTGGCCGGCTACGAGAAACTAGACCCACCGGATGCCGCGGCACAGGAGCGGTTGGTGCGTGACATCTTCGGCGACAGGCCACGACTGGAAGCGTACTTGGCCTTCGACGATGGGGTGGCGGCAGGGTATGCGCTGGTGCTGGAGACTTACTCGAGCTTTCTGGCTCTGCCGACGCTGTACCTGGAAGACCTGTTCGTGCTGCCGGAGTTCCGCGGGCGCGGGGCGGGGGCGGCTCTGTTCAAGGAGATGGTGGCGGAAGCGCAGCGGCGCGGGTGCGGCCGCATGGAGTGGGTGGTGCTGGACTGGAACCGCCTGGCACAGGACTTCTATACCCGCTTCGGCGCCACCCACCTGAGCGATTGGATGACCATGCGCCTAACACGTGACGACTTCGGGCGGATTCTGAAACAATAGTCAGGTGCGACGTTCTTCCGTTCTCTGGGTCATCGCTTTCCTCATTACCCTCGCTTCGGCCGCATACCAGCGCATGACGGGGCCTTCCTATCCCGTGCGGGGTAGCGTCCGGTTGGGGATGGATGAGATCAAATACCGGCTGCCGCGAACGCAGGCGGACGGCGACGCCGAGGTGCGGGTGGCAGCGGCGAATCCGGCCGTGCAGGGCACATTGGCTTGGAAACGCTTTAAGACGAAGGATGAGTGGACCTACATCAAGATGGAGCGGGGCGGCAAGGACCTGCTGGCACGCCTGCCACATCAGCCGCCGGCGGGGAAGCTGATGTACCGCGTGATTCTGCAGGAGCACGAAGAACGGGTGACGTTGGGCGGGCAGCCGGTGGTGATCCGCTTCAAGGGCGAGGTGCCTGCGCCGGTGCTGGTGGTGCACGTGATCTGCATGTTTATGGGGATGCTGGTAGCGACTCGCGCGGGCGTGGAGTACTTCAGCCCGAACCCTTCATACATGAATCTGATCGTCTGGACGATCGGGTTGCTGACCGTGGGAGGGTTATGCCTGGGCCCGGTGGTGCAGAAGTACGCGTTTGGCGCCTACTGGACGGGCTGGCCATTCGGTACGGATCTGACGGACAACAAGACGCTGGTTGCGTGGCTGGGGTGGGTGATCGCGTGGCTGAAGATCCGGCGGAGTCCGAAGGCAGGCTGGTGGGCGGTTGCGGCGGCGGTGGTAACACTGGTGGTGTTCGCGATTCCACACAGCATGTTCGGGAGCGAATTGAAGTACGAGTAGGCCGCTCAAAACATGCGCCAGAGCGAGCCGTCGGGCTTGGATGCCTTGAAGCGCCGGTACCACAGGCAGGCGGGGTAGAGCAGGGCGACGCCGGCAAGCCAGGAGGGATAGAGCACCCATTGCGGCCCACTGGTCTGTGGGAAGAAGACGAAGCGCATGAGCATGTAGACGTAGAGGTGCGCCAGGTAGAAGAAGAGCGGCGCCTGGCCGAAGACGGAGAGCACCCGCTTAATGGCGTCAAACCAGGCTCCAGCGCGGTGGAAGAGTGAAAGCAAGGTGAAGTTGCCGCCGAGGGTCACGAGGCAGAAGGCGAGGCTCGGCGGGTACTTGACGACGGTGAGAAATGGGATCCACCCGGCGCCTGAGGCCTCGCGCAGGTTACCGAAGCCACCACCGACGCGGACACCGACAAAGGCAATGAGGTAGGCGAGGCCCATGGGGAGCATGGCCCGGAGCGCGCGGTCGCGATTGCGCTGGACGAGTTGCCCGAAACCGACGCCGAGGGCGCAGATCCCGAACCAGGGCAGAATGGGGTACATGGCGGAGATCGGGTAGGTCTCACCGGGCACGACGAAAGCGCGCATGATGAATCCAACATCGCCACCGTGCTTGATCAGGGTGGGGATGAGGAAGTTGGGCGCCATGATGGCGATGAAGGCCATGGCGAGCCACGAGCGCGAGCTGAGGCGAAGCAACGGCGCGGCCAGGATCATGGAGACGCCGAGCGTGACGAGCACCGTGAACACGATGAAACTGGTTCTGCCGCCGTTACCAAGGCCGCCCATGCCGACGACCCAGATGGGGGCTTCGAGGCAATAGAAGACGGGGATGAGGAGCAGGCCACGTAGGAGGAAGTGGCGTGTGATGCGCTGGGCGCTCCACCCGGCCTCCAGCCGGGCGGCCGAGAAGAGAGCCATGCCGGCGCCCATGAGGAAGAAGAAGCCCGGAGCGCAGAAGTGCGTTACCCAGCGGGTGAGGAACCATGATGCACTGCCGCCGTAGTCGGGAAGAGGAATGCTCCAGAACTCAAACGGGTGCGTGCGCGCGACGAAGAAACTGGCGTGGTCGAGCGCCATGAGTACCATGATGAGGCCTCTCAAGGTGTCGAGCGATTCCAGGCGCCGGGGAGTGGTCTGAGTCATGGTTGCTTCACGGTAGGATAGCGCACACCCAGTTGCTCGAGATAAGTGGAGAAACGGGTGGGATCATACCGAAGCTTTTCCAACTGTGGAAGAACGCGCTCCATCTTCTCCTTGTTCAGGTGGACGGGAGGCGTCTGGCCGGAGGGGACGAGGGACTGCCACTTAGTCTCCTTGGTCTGGGTGGCGAAGTAAGCCTTGGCGGCGGCAAGCAGCTCGGGCTTGGTCAGCAGGTCGAGCGCGGTCATGGCGTGGGCCTTGGCGCCTGCGGTGGAGCCCTTGTGGGAGATGGGCGTGGCCATGGCGATGGAACTGGACCAATGATGACCGATCATGCCGGGAATATTGGCGGGGAAGCGGAGGACGACCGTGGGCAGATTCCAGCTCACCTCAGCAATGTCGTCGGAACCGTACATGCGGCCGGCCTCTTCCGGTTTGACGAGGGGCTTGACGGCATCGGGAAGGCCGACCAGCGGGGCCTTGAGTTCAGCCTGTGCGGCCTTGGCCAGGGCCTGGTCGTCTGCGGACCACGCAGGCATGCCGGCGCGGGCGATGTTGGCGGAGAGCGCTTCGGCCAGGGGTTTGTTGAAATGACCGGGCCAGGCGGCCCCAAGGACGCGTTCGGTGAACTCGGTGCCGGTCATCAGGGCCGCCCCGCGGGCGATGGTGGTACCGAGTTCGTGGAGTTCCTTGATGCGCGGGTAATCCCACTCGCGGAAGTAGTACCAGACCTTGGCGAGTGGTGGCACGACATTGGGCTGATCGCCGCCGTGGGTGATGACGTAGTGGGAACGCTGCTCGGTACGGAGGTGCTCGCGGCGGTAGTTCCAGCCGACGTTCATGAGTTCGACGGCGTCGAGCGCGCTGCGGCCGGCCCAGGGAGAGCCGGCGGAGTGGGCGCTGCGGCCGGTGAAGGTATACTCGACCGAGACCAGACCCGAACCGATGGGGCCGTAGCCGGTACCGAAGTCCGAGGAGATGTGGGTGGAGAGCATCGCGTCGACGTCCTTGAACAGGCCGGCGTTGACCATGTAGGTGCGGCTGCCGATGAGCTCTTCCGCCACGCCGGGGTAGAGGCGCAGGGT
>JACRKW010000061.1 GCA_016215215.1 Acidobacteriota bacterium | reverse complement strand
TTCTTGAGCGTCGAGAGGTTCATTCTTAACCAGGGCGAAGTGACCAGTAGGGCAATGCGCCTGGAGGACTTGGCGCGGAAAATGGGCGTACCTGCTGCCACCCTCAAGCGCACAGTGGAGCGTTACAACGGATTCGTGGAGTCCGGTTCGGATGCTGACTTTCAGAGGTTCGGAAAGGCTGCGCCGCCACGCATTTTACAGGTTCCGAAGATGGTGTCTCAGCCATCTTTGATCAGAGTGCCGCCGTTCTACGCGGTCCGCGGTTATC
The DNA here is from genome assembly GCA_016215215.1 of Acidobacteriota bacterium. Classification (GTDB taxonomy): domain Bacteria; phylum Acidobacteriota; class Terriglobia; order Bryobacterales; family Bryobacteraceae; genus Paludibaculum. The sequence goes on along the minus strand of JACRKW010000061.1, from coordinate 8,608 downwards.
CGCTTTCACGAAAGAGCATGGGCGGTTTGGCCATCGATCTGGAGTGCAGGGTCATCAACGACGAGGGAAAACCGGTTCAGGGTCTTTTCGCTGTTGGCGAAGTGGCGGGGTTCGGCGGTATCAACGGCAGCGCCGGGCTCGAAGGCACATTCCTTGGTCCTTCCATGTTCCAGGGCAGACTCGTTGGGCGCAAGATTGCTGCGGACCAGCCCCCGATTTCGCCCCAAACTGTGCCCACCCGGAGAAGAAAACCCGGACAAGCGGCCTGCGCTGATTGCCATCCGCTGGCGCAGTTGGTCGGAAGCCCGCGGCCGGGTTTTTATCACTTTGAACGAGCGCACGCTATCGTTGTCGAACGCAGTCTGAGCTGCCAAGTGTGCCATGCCGAAATGGCGCCCTTTGAACCCGGCGACCACAAGATCGACAGGGCCGCTCAGATCGATACCTGTGCGGTGTGTCACCTCAGCACCACCCGGAGCCAATGAGCATGGCTGAAAAGCCACCCCCAATCACACTCGGACACGGTCATCGCCAAGCGGGCTTCCCGCACGTCTAGTTTTCACCAGCGTCCGTCCACTTGGACCGAAAGTGGGCATCTTGTACAGTGGCCAGAAATGGCATTCTGAACCATACATCTTCTCCGGGTCGCCATGCGTTTATCAATTTTGCCGATGTTCTACGCAGCTCTTTTGGCCTATTGGCAGTATATCCGGCGATAATTCCAAGCCTCAGTACGACCGGCGGATTTCTCCGGAGATTCACGGCAGAGATCACCAAGCCGTGATCGCCTGAATCTGCTGGAAGACCGCCCTGATCACCAGTGGTGGGCAGACCACGAAAGTCCGAAACGCGTCCAAGGTGGGGAGGCAATTGTCAGTGCTCGGACTCCGACGTGTTTCTTTGATTCTATTGCGAGCGGATCGAGGAATCAGGGAGCGTTTTCGTGCCTAGGTTCACCACCCCGGCATGGACTAGAACTCTACGACGAACGAATCCGAGTTGCAGCCCGGAAAACCGCTCTACACTACGGCGTCGCGGAGGATCTGCCGGAGCAATACGCTAGCTCAACGACGTTGATCACCAGGGGGCTTGACAGCGCTCCTCCTCTTACATCATACTTTGGTTATATAACGCATGTATGATTAACGATTCCTGCAGCCTTGATGTCACGTTTGCGGCGCTCGCCGACCCGACGCGCCGGGCCATCCTGTCGCGCCTTGCGTCCGGTGAGGTGTCCGTGAAGGAGTTGTCAAAGCCGTTCGCGCTCAGCCAGCCTGCGATTTCGCGGCACCTCAAGGTGTTGGAACAGGCTGGTCTGATCTCACGCGGCCGCGAGGCACAACGCCGGCCTCGACGCCTCGTGGCCCGGCCACTCGCGCAAGCGAGCGACTGGCTTGGGCGCTACCGACCGTTCTGGGAGGAGAGTTGCTCGAAACCATGAAGGCGTCAGAGAAGAGGAATCGCGGGCGAAACGCAAAGAAAGGGAAACGGAAATGACGAACAGCGGGACTCTGACGGCGACCACGCCCTCGGACAGGGAAGTTGTTCTGACGCGAGTCTTCGACGCGCCGCGCCGGATGGTCTTTCAAGCCTTCACCGATCCGGAACTGCTCAAACTCTGGTTTGGGCCGCGAGGCTGGTGGCTGACCGTCTGCGAGGTGGATCTGCGAGTGGGCGGCGGCTTCCGCTTTGTGCTGCGCTCTCCCGAGGGAACGGAACTGAAGATCCGGGGCGTCTATATCGAGATCACGCCGCCCGAACGCTCGGTCCACATGGAATCGTATGACGGTATCCCTGGCGAGTCGCAGGTAACCACCGTACTGGCGGAGCACGAGGGCAAGACGACGCTCACGGCCACGATCCTGTACTCGAGTCGCGACGCTCGCGATGCGGTCATCAAAGCCGGCATGGAGCACGGCGCGGCAGAGACGTACGACAAGCTTGCGGAGATGCTCGCGGCGGGAGTTCGCGCCAGATGAGCGCCCGGGCTCTGTGGATTGTCGGGTTGGTGCTGGCCGGCCTGATCGCGGCTATTGTTGTCATCCGCTTCGCCTTTGCAAGACTGTTGCGCACTGGAGGCGCCCCAGCGGATGCGATTGAGAAAACTGCGACTTCGAAAGACGGTACGGTGATCGCTTATGAGCAGACTGGTTCCGGGCCGGTCATCATACTGGTGTCTGGCGCGCTTGTCGACAGAGACGGCACTCGCCCGCTTGCCAAGCAACTCGCGTCCTCCTTTACGGTTGTCAACTATGACCGCCGGGGCCGGGGAAGGAGCGCCAACAACCTGCCCTACTCAGTGGAACGGGAAATTGAGGATCTGGAGGCTCTGGTCAGTGCCTATGGCGGTCCGGTGTTGTTGTTTGGCAGTTCGTCCGGCTCCGTGCTGGCGTTGGATGCGACTAGCCGGCTCGGCGCTAGAGTGCGGAAGTTGTTCATGTATGAGCCACCATTCATCGTGGATGCCAGCCGGCCTCCGATACCGGAGGCTCTGCTCAACGAGGTCACGGCGGCCGTGTCGACCAATGACATGAATGGGGCGGTGACTTTGTTTTTCGGCAAGGCCATGGGAATTCCGCCAGTTGGAGTCACCCTCATGCGTTTTCTGATGCCGGCGTGGGCGGATATGAAGGCCCTGGCACACACCGCGCCCTACGACCTCATGATCCTGGCCGGCACTCAATCGGGCAAGCCGCTGCCCGCCGATCGGTGGGCGCCCGGGACCTCGCCAACCATGGTTGCGGTCGGGTCGAAGAGCGAGCCGTTTTTTCATGTCGGCGCCAAGGCGCTTGCCGGGATGTTGCCTGGCGTGCAGTACCGGTCGCTTGAAGGATTGGATCATTCCGCTGTACTGATGGGTCCCGGGGCGATTGCCGACGCCATGCGGCAGTTCTTCGCAGCCGGCCAGTATACGGGAGCAGGTGGATGTGGAGACGGCCTTTGATCAAAGGGGCCAGCGGAATTCCGTTGGCGTTGAAGAGTATGAAGGGCCAAGCCGCGCCGCTACGCGGCATCCCACGGGATCAGATCGAGCCCGCGACGATCCCTGGGGCCCTTTCACACTCCCGGCTGGGCCAACTGAAAAGGCAGGTCTCTCCGGAATTCCACCGGAGAGGCCAGGCCCCTGAATCTGCTGGAACACCTTGATGATCGCCGGTGGCGAACATGCCACCAAAGTCTGGAACTCGTCCACGATCGGGAGACTCTCCACTGCACGCTTCAACTGCTTCGGCCACAATGAATCAGCGCTCCGCCGCTCAATCCGAGAACCCAACCAGCGTGGGCGGGTCCGCGAATGGAACCGATACGGAAAGGAGCTTACGGACGACTGGGTATCCGGCGACGGGGTTCCCAAGCGGCGCGAAAGCGATAGCGCCACGTTCAAGTTGGTGGCCAAGAGGGTGCGACGGTGGAGCAGGGCTCGCTTGTGCTGACTGTAACGCCGGAGACCAGCGGGCGGTGGATCTACGTCGTACCGGGGAGTTGAGAGAAGGCGGGGCCGTGCTCAGGGGCGGGCGGGGGGCGGGGGCTCGATGCGGAGGAGGACGCCGGCGCCGGGGGCGAGCCAGTTCCCTTCCCCGCCGAAGGGGCCTTCGCGGCCGGTGACGGGGGAGATGCGGAAGATCTTCGCGCCGGCGAGGCGGGGCTGGAGGCGCAGGCTGGTGGAGTCGCGGAGGCTTTTGTTGACGAGCATGACGTAGGGGCGGCCGGAAGGGTCGGCGAACTCGCCGATGAGGAGCTTGGCGCCGGGGCCCACGCCTTCCAGCAGCGGCGTGCCGGCGGCCGTGGAGACGGGCCAGTGGTAGACGCCGGTGCTGCGCAGTTTCACCAGCACGGGGGCGAGCGCGTGGATCTGGTTGGTGATGCGGCGGAGGATGTCCCAGGTGGCGGTGCGGTTGCCGAACTGGTCGATGGGGGCGAGGCGGAAATTGCCGATTTCGGGGGTGAAGTAGGTGAAGAACTGGATGCCGCGGCCGCCGTAGGCCATGGTGGCGTAGGCCTGGAGGTGGAAGGTGGCGTCAGAGGGCTCCATGTAGCGGAAGAGGGCCTGGGAGAGGATGCAGTTCCAGAAGGGGATGCCGGCTTCGAGGGTGACGCGGCGGACCTGGTCGAGGTTGTCATAGAAGCTGGGCTGCATTTCGCCGTCGCTGAGAGAATAGTTGTCCCAGCTCAGGTAGGGCAGTTTGACGATCTTCACGTACTGGCGGAGGTGAGCCTCGTAGGAGTCCGCGCCGAGTTGCTGGGGGCTGGCGTAGTTGGGGAAGAGGTTGACGTAAGGGAGCTTGCCGGGCATGGCCTTGAGCAGTTCGGCGGAGATGCGGCCGAGGATGGGCATCTGCTGGACGCTGGGCTCGTCGCGGAGGTTGACGCCGAGGGCGGCGGGGTGGTTGACGATGCGAGAAACGAGGGCGGCAACGGCGTCGCGGATTTCGGAATCGGTAGCTTGGTTGGCGGCGACGAACTTGTGGAGTTGTGGATCGCTGACGAAGCAAGTGAGTCCAGCATCGCGGACGCGGTCGAGGTCCTCCACGCGGCAGAAGCCGGAGACGTTGAGGCCGGCCTGTTTCATGAGCTGGAGGCTCTCGGGGTCAGAGGGAGAGCCGCCCCAGGCCATGATGGGGAAGACCTGGGGAGAGACCCGGGGGGCGAGGGCCGGCGGATGCTGCGCGGAGGCCGGCCCTATGAGTGAGAGCGGGACGAGAGTGAGGCGCGCGATGGACCGGAGGAGGCGGAGGTGGTTCATCTTGGGCCTCCCCTTTTACCTGTAGAGAGCGGCCATCTCCTCGAGGGGGATGGGGGTGATCTTCTTGGCGTTGCCGGCCTGGCCGAACTGGACCATGCGCTGGGCGACGACCTTCTTCATGGCATCGCGGGCGGGCTTCATGTAGTCGCGGGGATCGAACTTCTCGGGGGTCTCCATCAGGACCTTGCGGATGGCGCCGGTCATGGCGAGACGGTTGTCGGTGTCGACATTGATCTTGCGGACGCCGTTGCGGATGCCGAGCTGGATCTCTTCCACCGGGACGCCCCAGGTGGGCTTGAGGCTGCCGCCGTACTGGTTGATGATGTCCTGCAGATCCTTGGGGACCGAGGACGACCCGTGCATGACCAGGTGGGTCTTGGGCAGGCGGTTGTGGATGTCGATGAGGACGTCCATCTTGAGGACGGAGCCATCGGGCTTCTTGTTGAACTTGTAGGCGCCGTGGGAGGTGCCGATGGCGATGGCGAGGGCGTCGCAGTTGGTGTCGTTGGTGAACTGCTCGGCCTGAGCGGGGTCGGTGAGGTGCTCCATGCCGCTGCCGCCGGCGCCGTGGCCGTCCTCGATGCCGCCGAGACAGCCGATTTCGGCTTCGACGGTGACGCCCTTGGCGTGAGCGGCGGCGACCACCTGGCGGGTGACATCGACGTTGTACTCGTAGCTGGAGGGGGTCTTGCCGTCGGCGAGCAGTGAGCCGTCCATCATGACGGAGGTGAAGCCGAGTTTGATGGCGGAGAGGCAGGTTTCAGGGCTGTTGCCGTGGTCGAGGTGGAGCACGGTGGGAATCTCGGGGTAGAGCTCGGTGGCAGCGAGCATCAGGTGGTAGAGGAAGCGGTCCTGGGAGTAGGAGCGTGCGCCGCGGCTGGCCTGGATGATGACAGGCGACTCGGTTTCGCGGGCGGCCTCCATGATGGCCTGGATCTGCTCCATGTTGTTGACATTGAAGGCGCCAACGCCGTAACCGCCTTTCGCCGCTTCATCGAGAAGCTGACGCATCGAAACCAGTGGCATAGAAGATCTCCTTATTGAGTGCTGACGCGCATTGAGTGCTGACCCGCTCGACGGTCTGCTTGCTGACGCATGCGGCTCTACTTGGCTCCGCTCGCGGCGCAACGCGCTGGGAATAGGATGGATGAATCCTATTTTCAAGATTATTTTACTACACCGGGAGGGAGCCGGAGGCGGGCTGCGCAAGGCGCATGGGCTGGCGCTGCCAGTAGGTGAGCGAGCGCCAGCACCACTCGGCTGGGCCGAAGCGGAAGCGGGAGAGCCAGATGGGGCTCCAGGCGAGTTGAAGGGCCCAGATGGCGGCGAGAACGAAGTAGACCTGGTAGCGCTGGAAGGCGCCGTGGAGTTTGAAGACGTTGAAGACGAGGGTGCAGATGACGCTCTGCATGATGTAGTTGGTGAGGGCCATCTGCCCGGTGGCGGCCAGGACGCGGGTGAGAGAGGGGAGCGTGGCGTGCTTGAACAGGAGGATGAGGAGGGAGAGGTGTCCGAGGCAGACGGCGATGCGGGCGGGCTCATACCAGACGAAGGCCCAGGCGTTGGAGACGACGTCGAACCAGCCTGTGAGCTGGACCCAGAGCTGGACTGCGTGGAGGGGAAGCCCGATGAGATAGCCGGCAAGCGCAAGTTTCACGTAGAAGGCGGTGGAGCGCTCGGCCGTGAGGACGCCGGACTTGAGAAAGGCCATCCCGAGGAGCATCATCAGCAGGAAGTCCCAGTACATGGGGCTGTACAGTGGCAGCCGGTGGAAGAAGCTGAGGGTAGCGGCGCGGACCCGGAAGGCTGAGGCGAAGCCACCTACGTTCTGGTCGTGGTTCTTCTTGAGTTCGGCTGCGTCGGGCTTGGTGGACTTCAGACGCTCCTCCCAACTGGCGAGGGCCTTTTCCTGTTCCTCGGTGAGCTTATTGCCGGCCTTCTTGAGGGCCTGGGCGGTGAGGGCTTTCGCGCGAGTCTGGCCCGTATCGTAGGCCTCGTAGGCAGCTCCGGCGGTGAGCAGGACGGTGAGGACCGAAGCGAGGACGGTTAGCCGCCGTGGAGACAGACGGCGGAAGGGGAAGAGGATCAGGCCGAGAACGGCATAGGGGTAAAGGACCTCGCCCCACCAGAGCAAGTACGCGTGAGCAACGCCGATGAGGAGGAGCCAGAGGGTGCGGCGGTAGTAGGCATCGGCGACGGAGATGCCGGCCCCGCGCTCCTCGCCGCGAGCGGTGAAGAGGCAGATGCCGGCGCCAAACAGGAGCGTGAAGAGACCTCTCATCTTGCCGTCGATCAGAACGGCGTTGATAAGAAAGACCCAGAGGTTGGGGCCCTGCGCGCCGCCGTCGACGGTGGGATCGGCGTAGACGGCGGGATGGAAGGCGAAGCCCACGATGTTCAGAGCAAGAATGCCCAGCACGGCGACGCCGCGGAGGGCGTCGACCGGCTGGTGACGCTGCTGCTGGGAGACGGGAGCCAGGGCCTCAGGCATTTAGTGGTACCAGTCGAGAAGTTTGACGGTGACGCCGGAGCCGGCCAGGCCGGCGCTGAAGGCGTTCAGGTCAGAACCTCGATAGTGGTAGGGGATGGCGACCTTGGGGTGGAAGGCTTTGACGGCATCGGCGGCCTCTTCAGGCGTCATGGTGTAGGGGAGGTTCATGCACACCAGGGCCGCATCGATGTTCTTCAAGGCGCGCATTTCGGGGATGCCTTCGGTGTCGCCGGCGATGTAGAGGCGGAAGCCGCCGTAGGTGAGGATGTAGCCGTTGCCGCGCCCTTTTTCGTGGTAGACGGCGCCTTCTTTGGGGCCGCGCTTGAGGTTGTACATGGGGATGGCTTCGATGCGCCAGGGGCCGATGGTGGTGGATTCGCCGTTGTGGAGGACCTTGGGGGATTCGATCCTGGGAGCGGCGGCCTCGGGCGCGACGACGGGCGCGGCGGGCTTGCGGGCAGCGCCGAGAGCCTTGGGGTCGAGGTGGTCGCCGTGGGTGTCGGTGATGAGAAGGAGATCGGCTTTGGGGAGGGCTTCGTAGCCCGCGCCGGTGGGATCGACGTGAACGACCTGGCCGCCGGCTTCGAGCATGAAGCTGGCGTGGCGGATGGCGGTGAGCTTGAGCGGGCCGGCCTGCGTGTCGAAGGTGAGGGTGGGGTGGGTTTGCGCCGGGAGCGCCCAGGCGAGAAAGAGGAGGCAGAGTGCGGAGCGCATAGTGACAAGTATAAGAGGGCTCAACGCCGTTGGGGCGGAGCGAGGAGTTCGTCGGGGACGGCGGGGGAGAGGTCGCGGAGGCGGAAGTAGGTGGCGCGGGCTGCGGGGTCGGCGAACTCGGTGAGGCGCAGGCGGAGATCGTGTTTGGGCAGGGTGGCGTAGCCGGGTTTCCAGGCTCCGGCGAGACAGGCGAGGCCGCCGGGGTGGAGGGAGTCGTCGGTGGACAGCTCAAGGGAGGCGGGATCGAGGGTGAAGCGGGAGAGGTCGGCGGCGTCGAGGGAAGCGAGGGCGGGGTCGGCGGAGGGGTTCAAGGAGAAGACCAGGGGGCCGCGGAGGACTGCGACGCGTCCGGCCTGCTGCTGGCGGCCCCGGACGAGGCGGAAACTCATGGGGAGGTCGAGTTGGACGCGATCGCCGGGCTTCCAGAGGCGATTAAGCGTGGCGAACGATCCGGGCTGGAGTGCGGCGGCGGCTTGGCCGTTGACGGAGAGGGTGGCGCCCTTGGCCCAAGCGGGAATACGGAGTTGAAGCTCGAAGGAGGCGGAGCGGGACGGCTCGATTTCGATGGTGACGGCGCCGGAAGAGGGGTAGGTGGTCACCTGGCGCACGTTGAGGTTCACCCCGGCGAGATCGCCTGAAAGAGTATCTGAAAGTGCAAT
>JACRKW010000272.1 GCA_016215215.1 Acidobacteriota bacterium | reverse complement strand
TATGATCCCGTTTTCCTTAATAGATTGGGCGAGTCCGGCAAGGCGATCGGCCTGGAAAACGGTACGGGGCTGGAGGGGGTTGGCATCAACCGAGTCGATGGGAATGTAGAGCGGGCCCGGCTGGAGTTCGACTGGCGCGGCAGGCCCCGGGGGCGTGGCGGCTGGGGCGGAGCGAGTGGCAGGCAGGAGGGCGGAGAGGCCTTTGCCGAGTGCCTTACGCGGCTGATCCGGTGCGCTGCTCATTGGCGAGAATCTCCTTGGCGAGTTTGATGTAGCATTCAGCGCCGCGGGAGCGGACGTCGTAGCTGATGATGGGCTTACCGAAACTGGGCGCCTCGGCGAGGCGGATACTGCGGGGAATGATGGTCTCGAAGACCTCGTTCTTGAAGAACTCTTTGAGGTCGCTGGCGACTTGGCGTGTGAGGTTGGTGCGGTCGTCGAACATGGTGAGCAGGACGCCTTCCAGGCGCAGGTTGGGCTGGAGGGAGTCGCGCAGGCGTTCGACGGTATCGATCAACTGGGAGATGCCTTCGAGAGCGAAGAACTCGCACTGGATGGGCACGAGGACGGAGTCGGCCGCGACCATGGCGTTGACGGTGAGGAGGTCGAGGGCTGGAGGGCAATCGATGATGAGGTAATCGTAGGCTGTCCGGATGTTCTCGATGGCGTCGCGAAGCCGAAACTCGCGGCGGTCCATATCGACGAGATCGAGGTTGCCGGCGACGAGGTTCTTGTCCGCGGGGGCGAGTTGGAGGCCGTCGAATTCCGTGTTGACCACAATGGATTCAATAGGATGGACTCCCATCAAGGCATCGTAGACGGTAGGCATGCCCGGTTCCTTGGCGATTCCGATGCCGGTGGTGCAATTGCCCTGCGGGTCCATGTCGATCAGCAGGACCTTGAGATCGTTAGCGGCAAGGGATGCGGCGAGGTTGATGGCGGTGGTGGTCTTGCCGACCCCGCCTTTCTGATTGGCGATAGCGATGACTCGGCCCATTCGGGGCACACTCCGTGGTGGAAAACGTCTATGCTAGCACGGACGTTCCACGTGGAACATCCGGCGGTTCGAACTCCGATGAACGGCTATGTTCCACGTGGAACATCAGCCAGAAAGAGCACTCCGCCCCGTCGGAAGGGCAGGGGAATGCAGCGGCACCGCTCCAACTTGATCCTCGCGGCATCCTCGTCAGCGATCAAGAGCGCAACGCTCCTGGCCAAGCGGCGAGCGGCTTTGATGACCTCGACGGGCTTGACCGCCCGGCAAACGAGCACATCGTACTCCCCAGGCAGTTGCTCCGTACGGACAGCCTGGACTGACACGTTCGCGGCGAAATCACGGGACTCGCGCAGGAACGCCGCTTTCCGCTGATCCACCTCGGCGAGCAGAACCTGGACGTCTGGCCGGGCCACGGCAACCGGGAACCCAGGGAAACCGGCGCCACTGCCATAATCGACGACGGAGCCGACCACCGGGGCCAAGTGGGAGGCAAGGAAGAGAGACTCCCCATAGTGGCGCTCGACTGCCTCATCCAAGGATTCGATACGCGTCAAGTTGATAGTTCTATTCCAGCGCAACAACATCTGGTAGTGCGCATGCAAAGCACGGATCTGAGGATCCTCCAGCCGCAAGAAGCTTTCAGTCTTCTTCCGCAGCAGGGCGGCAAACTCCTCGAAACTACTCATGGTGTCCGGTTGAGGCTCAGGTAGCAATCCAGGACGGCGATGGCGGCCGGGGTGACCCCGGGGACGCGGCCGGCCTGGCCCAGCGTCGCGGGGCGTACCCGCTCCAGCTTATCGCAGATCTCGCGGCTGAGTCCTGGAATCCCCCGGTAGGCGAAATCGGGGGGGATGAGGCGGTTTTCGGCCTCCCGGAGGCGTTCGATGAGCCGGTCCTGCTGCTGGATGTAGCCGGCGTACTTGATCTCGGTCTCGACGGTGGTAAGGACGGCGGCCACGGCGGGCTCACCCATCCGGGATTCCAGTTCCTGGCGGAGGGCGCTGATGCGGGACTCCGGCCGGCGCAGCCAAAGCTCGTGTTTTCCCGCCAGAATGGCCCCCAAAGCGGCCTTTTGACGCACTTTTTGCTCATACAGAGCCCATCTGGCGTCGGTGACGAGCCCGACTCGGCGGCCGTGAGGGGTGAGGCGCTCGTCGGCGTTGTCGATGCGGAGGTGGAGCCGGAACTCGGCACGGGAGGTGAACATCCGGTAAGGTTCGTCGGCGCCCTTGGTGACCAGGTCGTCGATCATGATGCCGGTATAGCCGTCGGCGCGGCCCAGGATCACCGGGGGGATCTGCTTCACACAGCAGGCGGCGTTGATGCCGGCCAGTAGGCCCTGGCAGGCGGCCTCTTCATAGCCGGAGGTGCCGTTGATCTGGCCGGCGAGGAAGAGCCCCTGGATTCTCTTTACTTCCAGCGAATGGTCCAGTTCGCGAGGGTCGATGGCGTCGTACTCGATGGCGTAGCCTGGGCGCATCATGGCGGCATTTTCCAGGCCGGGGATGGAGGCGACCATGGCCTCCTGGACGTCGACGGGCATGGAGGTGGACATGCCGTTGACGTAGACCTCATATGTGTCCAAACCCTCTGGTTCCAAGAAGATCTGGTGGCGGGTCTTGTCGGGGAATTTGACGATCTTGTCTTCGATGGAGGGGCAATAGCGGGGTCCGATGCCCTCGATCTGGCCGCTGTAGAGGGGAGAGCGGGGGATGGCCTGCTGGAGGATGCGGTGGGTCTCCGGGGTGGTATAGGCGATGTGGCAGTGGATCTGGGGTCGGTCCATCTTGCTGGTCAGGAAAGAGAACGGGGTGGGCTCGGGATCGCCGGGCTGGGGTTCGAAGCGGCTCCAGTCGATGGAGCGGCCGTCGAGACGGGGCGGGGTGCCGGTCTTGAGGCGGGTCCATTGGAGGCCGAGGCCGCGGAGGTGGTGGCCGAGGAGGTTGGATGGGGCCTCGCCGCTGCGGCCACAACTGTAGCGGGACTCACCAACGTGCGCCACGCCGTTCAAGAAGGTGCCCGTGGTGACGACGGCGCAGGCGGTTTCGAAGGATCGGCCGTCGGAGAGGCGGACGGCGCGGACGCGGCGCAGGCCGCCTGGAAGGTCGTGGTAGACGATCTCGGCGACCTCGGCCTGAACGATGCGGAGGTTGGGCTCGGCCTCCAGGGCTTCGCGCATGCGGATGCGGTATTGCTTCTTGTCCATCTGCGCGCGGGGGCTCCAGACGGCAGGACCGCGGCTGGTGTTGAGGAGGCGGAACTGGATGCCGACGGCGTCGGCGACCTCCGCCATGACGCCGCCCAGGGCGTCGGCCTCGCGCACCAGGTGGCCCTTGGCGATGCCGCCGATGGCGGGATTGCAGGACATCTGGGCGATCAAGTCGATGTTCATGGTGACCAGTGCTGTTTGGAGGCCCATGCGGGCGCAAGCACGCGCGGCCTCACAGCCGGCGTGGCCGGCGCCGATCACGGTGACGTCGTATCGGACCTGGGTCATGGCAGCACTGGCAGAGGGAAGCGAACCTCGTTATCCTAGATGATTCTAGCGAGAGGAGAGAGTCGAAGTGAAAGTTCTCGTTCTCGGCGGTGGCGGACGCGAGCATGCCCTGGCCTGGCGTCTCAAGAAAAGTGATTCAGTTTCAGATGTTTATGTTTGTCCAGGCAATCCTGGGTGCGCAAGCGTGGCGACATGCGTCAAGCCGCCTATTACTACAATTGAAGGATTTCTGAGCGTCGCCCGGGAGACGGGAGCGGACTTGACGGTGGTGGGGCCGGAGGGTCCGCTGGTGGACGGCGTGGTGGACGCGTTCGAGGCCAACGGGTTACTGGTCTTCGGGCCGAGCCGGGCGGCGGCGCAGCTCGAAGGGAGCAAGATCTTCTCCAAGCGGTTCATGGAGCGGGCGGGAATTCCGACGGCGCGGTTTGTGTCCACCGACGACGTTGGTGAAGCGCGCAAGGTTCTGGACGGGTTCAGCTACCCGGTGGTGGTCAAGGCGGACGGGCTGGCGGCGGGCAAGGGCGTGGTGATCTGCCAGGACCGGGCGGAGGCGGAGACGACGCTGGAGGGGATGTTCACGGGGGCTCTGGTGGGCCCGGCGGGCGCGAAGGTGGTGATCGAGGAGTTCCTCACGGGCGCAGAGGCGAGCTTCATCGGACTGAGCGATGGAGAGAGGGTTTTGCCGCTGGAGCCATCGCAGGACCACAAGACGATCTACGCCAACGACCAGGGGCCGAACACGGGAGGCATGGGGGCGTATTCGGACTCTCGCATTCTGGGCGCAGCGCAGCGCGACTTTGTGATGCGGGAGGTGATGGAGCGGACCATCGCGCAGATGAAGGCCGAGGGGATGCCGTTCAAGGGCTTTCTCTATGCCGGGCTGATGATGACGGCGCGGGGGCCGATGGTGCTGGAGTTCAACGTTCGCCTGGGAGATCCGGAGACGCAGGCGCTGCTGCACCGGATGGACTGCGACCTGGGTGCGTTGCTGATGGAAGCGGCGCGGGGGCGGGTGAAGCCGGAGCTGCTGGCGTTCCGGGAAGAGCCATCGGTGTGCGTGGTGCTGGCGGCGCACGGTTATCCGGGGAAGGTCCGGACGGGCGACGCGATTGAGGGGATAGGTGAAGCGGAGGCGCGCGGAGCGACGGTATTCCATGCGGGAACCAAGATGGAGCGCGGCCGGCTGGTGACCTCCGGCGGGCGGGTGCTGGGGGTGACGCACAGCGGGGAGACGCTGCAGGAGGCGATCGCCAACGCCTACAGGGCGAGCGACGAGATCCGCTTCGACGGGATGCAGGTGAGAAGGGATATCGGGGCGAAGGGGCTGAAGCGCTGGTAGGGTAGAATCGAATCAGAACGCGGGGACGTAGCTCAGCTGGATAGAGCGTCCGCCTCCTAAGCGGAAGGTCGGCAGTTCGAATCTGCCCGTCCCTACCACCCATCAGCCACACAGACACAGATGCAGGATACGCCGTTCGTCCATCTTCACTGCCACACGGACTATTCGCTGCTGGATGGGGCGTGCGAAATCGGCAAGCTGATGAAGGTGGCGCAGGCGCAGAAGATGCCGGCGGTGGCAATGACGGACCACGGCAATCTCTTCGGAGCGGCGGAGTTCTACTTCACGGCGAAGGATGCGGGGATTCATCCGATCATCGGCTGCGAGGTGTACGTTTCGCAGCAGTCACGCCACGTCAAGAACGAGTCCAACCGCTACAACCACCTGGTGCTGTTGTGCGAGGACCAGGACGGGTACAAGAACCTGATCAAGCTGGTCTCGACGGGCTACCTGGACGGGTTCTACTACAAGCCNNNNGGGGCTGATCGCGCTTTCGGCCTGTCTGCGGGGAGACATCAACGAAACGCTGCTGAGCGACCGGTACGACGAAGCCAAGCGGCTGGCCTACGAGTACCAGGACATGTTCGGCAAGGGCAACTTCTTCCTGGAGATTCAGGATCACGGGCTGGAGGAAGACAAGCGCGTGATGCCGCTGGTCTACAGGCTCTCGGCGGAGACGGGCATTCCGCTGGTGGCGTCCAACGACGCGCACTACCTGGAGCACGCCGACCACCGGGCGCAGGACATCCTGGTGTGCATCCAGACGGGCAAGACCGTTTCGGATGCCAACAGGATGAAGTTCTCCACCGAGCAGTTCTACCTGAAGAGCCGGGCGGAGATGATGACCATCTTCGGCGAGGTGGAAGACGCGCTGGACCGCACGTGGGAGATCGCGCAACGCTGCCAGGTGAAGCTGGAAAAGGTCAAAGAGCCGTTCCCAAAGTTCGGAGTGCCGGCGGAACACAGCATCGATACGTACTTCGAGTACGTGGCGCGGCAGGGCTTTGAGAAGCGCCGGGGCCGATTGGAAAAGCTGGCGGCACAGAAGCTGCTGAGGCACGATATTGCCGAGTACGGCGAGAGGCTGGACCGCGAGATCAAGCTGATCCAAGAAATGAAGTTCTCCGGCTATTTCCTGATTGTCTGGGACTTCATCCGGGAGGCGCGGGCACGCGGGATTCCAGTGGGGCCGGGACGCGGATCGGCCGCGGGCTCTCTGGTGAGCTACTCGATGGCGATCACGGACGTGGACCCGCTGCACTACGGGCTGCTGTTTGAGCGCTTCCTGAACCCGGAACGGGTGAGCATGCCCGACATCGACGTGGACTTCTGCACGAACCGCCGCGGGGAGGTGATCCAGTACGTCACCGAGAAATACGGGCGGGAGCAGGTGGCGCAGATCATCACGTTCGGCACGCTGGGAGCAAAGGCGGCCCTGAAGGACGTGGGCCGCGCGCTGGATCTGACGTTCGGGGAGGTGGACAAGCTCACCAAGCTGGTACCGGCGGAGCTGAACATCAAACTGGAGGACGCGCTCAAGAAGGAGCCGGCGATCAACGAGATTGCGGCGAACGACTCCCGGGTGCGTGAGATGCTCGACGTGGCGCTGCGGCTGGAGGGGATGGCGCGCAACGCAAGCGTGCATGCCGCGGGGGTGGTGATTTCCCCGCAGCCGCTGGCCGACCTGGTGCCCTTGTACAAGACGAACAAGGACGAAATTGTCACCCAGTTCGACATGAAGCGGCTGGAGAAGCTGGGGCTTCTCAAGATGGACTTCCTGGGGCTGACGACGCTGACGATCATCCACGACGCCCTAGAGCTGATCCGGAAGACGCGCGGCGAAGTGATTCAGCTGGAAGAGCTGCCACTGGACGACCAGGAGACCTACGCGAGGATCTTCGCGCAGGGGCTGACCGACGGGGTGTTCCAGTTCGAATCGTCGGGCATGAAGGACGTGCTGCGGCGCTCGCACCCGGAGCGGATTGAAGACCTGATCGCGCTCAACGCCTTATACCGTCCGGGGCCGATTCAGAACGGGTTTGTGGACGACTATGTCGACCGCAAACTGGGCCGCAAGCCGGTGACCTACGACCTGCCTGAACTGAAGGCGATGCTGGAGGAGACATACGGCCTGGTGATCTACCAGGAGCAGGTGATGCAGGTGGCGCAGAAGATCGCCGGCTACTCACTGGGCGAGGCGGATCTCCTGCGGCGGGCGATGGGGAAGAAGGACAAGGGGGAGATGGACCGGCAGCGAGCCCGGTTCCTGCACGGGGCGAAGGTCAACGGGCATCCGCCGAAGAAGGCGGAGGCGCTGTTTGACCTGCTGGCCAAGTTTGCGGAGTACGGCTTCAACAAGTCGCACTCGGCGGCCTATGGCTACCTGGCGTACCTGACCGGGTATCTGAAGGCGCACTACACGGTGGAGTTCCTGGCGGCGCTGCTGACGTCGGAAACCGGCAACACGGACAAGGTGGTTCGGTACATCAACGAGTGCCGGGCGCTGGGAATTGAAGTGCTGCCGCCGGAGGTGAACCAGTCGGGCTTGAACTTCACTCCGGTGGGGCGCGACAAGATCCGGTTCGGACTGGGAGCGGTGAAGAACGTAGGCGCCGGCGCGGTGGAAGCGATTGTCCGGGCGCGCGAGGAACACGGCGAATTCAAGACGCTGGACGATTTCTGCGAGCGGGTGGACCTTGCCGCAGTGAACAAGCGGGTGATCGAAAGCCTGATCAAGGCCGGCGCGATGGACCACTTGAAGGGGACGCGCTCGCAGTTGTTCGCGGTGATCGAGGAGTGCATGGAGGGGGGCCAGCGGGCGCAGAAGGACAAACTCAGCGGGCAGGCGGGGCTTTTTGGAGAGTTGATGGCCGGGGAAGCGGACGCGGAGCGGCACGACCGCGCACTGCCGAAGGTAGGCGACTGGACGCAGGTGGAGAAATTGCGCGGCGAGAAGGAAACGATCGGCTTCTACATCAGCGGGCATCCGCTGGACGAGTGGCGGTGGAAGGTAACGGAGCTGGCGACGCACACCAGCGACACGTTGAAGGCGGTGGACGGACCTGAGATGGGTCACGCGGTGGAGAAGGGTCAGGAGGTGGCGCTCTGCGGCATCATCACGGGGATCCAGAAGCGGCGGAACAAGGAACAGAAGCCGTGGGCGTTCATGCAGCTTGAGGACTGGAACGGATCGACCGAGGCGCTGTGCTTCGCCACCCGCTACGAGCTGCTGCAGAAGGACATTGCGGAAGACAAGGCTGTGCTGGTGCGCGGCAAGGCGATGCCGGAAGAGGATGGCACGGTGAAGCTCAACGTGCAGGAGATCATCGCGCTGGAAAACGCCCGGGTGAACTTCCCGAGCGTGGTGTCGATCCGGGTGCGGCTGGCGCAAAGCGGCGCCGAGAAGGCGGAAGCCCTGCGGCAGTTGTTCGCGGCCAAGCCGGGGGAGACCAGCGTCCGGCTGAAAATCGAAAAGGCGAAGGACTTTGTGGTGCTGATGGACGTGCCGGGCAAGGTGCGTCCAGACCGGGAGTTTCAAGCCGAAGTGGAGCGCATCTGCGGACCGGAAGCGCTTGAGGTGATAGCCTCGTAGATGGGAACAAGCATGAGTGACGCAGGACAGAGCCAGCGGATTCAGGAGCTGGAACTAGAGAAGTCGAAGCTACAGATGACCTCGACAGGGGCACAGGCGCGGCTAGAGGATTTGGAAGCGGAATTGAAGCAACTTCGGGGCGAGCAAGCGGTGAACCTGTCGTGGCAGAGAGTCCAGCTGGCCAGGCACCCGAAGCGGCCGCACACATTGGACTACATCGAGCGGCTGATTCCCGACTTCACGGAGATCCACGGGGACCGGCTGTACGGGGAAGACGCGGCGATCATCACGGGGTTCGGGACGTTGCGCGGCGAACCGGTGATGCTTGTCGGCCAGCAGAAGGGGCGCGACACCAAGCAGAAGCTGATCCGCAACTTCGGCATGCCCAAACCGGAGGGGTACCGCAAGGCGATGCGGGTGATGGAAATGGCGGCGAAGTTCGGCCGGCCGGTGATCACGTTCCTGGACACGCCGGGGGCGTACCCGGGGATCGACGCGGAAGAGCGCGGACAGGCGGAGGCGATCGCCTACAACCTTCGGGAGATGTCGCGGCTGGAGTGCCCGGTGATCGTGGTGGTGATCGGGGAGGGCGGCAGCGGCGGGGCGCTGGCGCTGGGCATCGGGAACAAGGTATTCATGCTGGAAAACGCCATGTACAGCGTGATTTCGCCGGAGAGCTGCGCGGCGATCATCTACCGGGATTCGAGCAAGGGGGAGTTGGCGGCGTCGGCCCTGAAGATCACGGCCGGGGATTTGCGGCGGTTGGGGCTGATCGACGGGATCATACCTGAGCCCAACGGTGGGGCGCAGGAAGACTATGACCGGGCGGCGGCGTACCTGGGCGATGCTCTGGCCGGGGCGCTGGCCGAGTTGAAGCCGATGACGGCCGGGCAGTTGATCGAACAGCGGTGCACGAAGTTCCGGCAGATGGGCAACTTCTTCACGGAGTGAATCACTTGAACAGAAACGCGCTGATCGGGATTGGGGTGCTGGTCTTTCTGGCATTCGTTGGGGTGATGACGATGATGATGATGGGCAACCGCAAGAACCGGGTGGAGGTGTGCGTGGAAAACGCCGGGCGGACAGCGTGCAGCACGGCGTCGGGTGAGACTCGCGAGGCGGCAGTGCGGACCGCGACCGACGGAGCGTGCTCGCTGGTGGCTTCTGGCATGTCGGAGACCATGGCATGCGGGCAGCGGCCGCCAAAAAGCGTGCGGGAACTGCAGTAGGGGGGGGCGCCCACCACAGGTCTGAGTGGAGCAGGCTAAAGACCTGCGCGAATGCGCCGATGATTAGTGCAGGAGAGGTCTCCGCTCATACTCCGGAGTGGATCAGCATGACAAGACCGGCTTATGCCTCCCAGGCGCCGAAACTGACCGAGCGCTTCTACCAGAACATCCTGGATCATCTCACCGCCGGGGTCTACTTTGTCGATCCCGACCGCAGGATCACCTATTGGAGCAAGGGCGCCGAGGCGCTTTCCGGTTACGCGGCCGATGAAGTGGTGGGACATTCGTGCCGGGATAATGTCCTTGTCCACACCGACTCAGACGGCTGCAACCTGTGCGTGCATGGATGCCCGTTGCTGAAGACTCTGGGGGACCAGGACGATCATCAGGCTGACGTGTTCATGAAACACAAACAGGGACATCGTGTTCCGGTCTCCGTGCAGGTCGCACCGATTCTGAGTGATACCGGCGAGGTTCTGGGCGCGGTGGAAATGTTCGGCGACAACAGCGTCACACTGGCCGCGATCGAGAGGGCGATGGAACTGGAAAGAGAGGCTCTCATCGACCCACTGACCGGCGTGGGAAACCGGCGATTCACTGAAAGGGTGTTGCGGGAACAACATGCCCAATTCCAACGCGATGGCAAGCCCTATACGGTGCTGTTCTTCGACGCGGACCACTTCAAGGCAATCAATGACACGCACGGACACGATGCCGGCGACGCTGTGCTCAGAGCGATCAGCAAAACTTTGGTGAACAGCTTGCGTTCCTTCGATTCCCTTGGAAGATGGGGAGGAGAGGAGTTCGTCGGGGTCCTTTCCCAGTGCGAGCCAGATGACTCGCTGGCGATCGCGAACCGGTGTTGCGTCCTGGTGCGGAACTGTGCGGTGAAATGGGGCGACGCGTGGATCCGGCCGACGATCTCGATAGGCGTGGCGCTCGCGAAGGCGGGCGAGCCGATGGAAGACGTGGTCAAGCGCGCGGATGCGCGGGTGTATGAAGCGAAAGAGGCCGGCCGCGACCGCGTCGCCGGCCCCTAAGAA
Organism: Acidobacteriota bacterium; assembly: GCA_016215215.1. Taxonomy (GTDB): domain Bacteria; phylum Acidobacteriota; class Terriglobia; order Bryobacterales; family Bryobacteraceae; genus Paludibaculum. Next base: position 18,005 of record JACRKW010000272.1, on the reverse strand, counting down.
CTACTTGCCCGGTCAGACGATTGCCGGAACGACGTATGGCTTGCGGTATTCGCGCGTGAGCAACCTGTTCGCTTCGGCGTCGTTCTTCACAGTCCAGGTCTTCTCGTCCCAGTGCAGCGTGCGGCCGACGCGGTAGGAGATGTTGGCCAGGTGCATCAGCACGCAGGACATGGCTCCTTCCTCGATTTCGGCTGTGAGGTCCTCGCGTTTGCGGCTACGGACGGCGGCGATGAAGTTCTCGAAGTGGCGGTCGCGTTCGTTCCGCGCCGGGCCCGGCTTCTGATCGCGCCCCATGAAGCTGTAGTACTTGTTGTAGTTGTCGATGACCAGGTAGCCTTCCGAACCGTAGAAGGTGTTGCCGATGGTATTGCCGGCACGGTCCCCGCCGATGCCGGCTTCGTGGTTGCTGTACCAGTGGCGGACGTCGAAGGTCATCAACTTGGGCTTGCCGTTGACGATGAACTCCAGGTTGGCGCTGATGGTGTTGGGCGTTTCCTGATCGTCGTCGAACATGTACTTGCCGCCCATGGCGGTCACTTTGGTGGGGTGGGTAACGCCGAGGCCCCAGCGGGAGATGTCGACTTCGTGGATGCCCTGGTTGCCGAGATCGCCGTTGCCGGTATCCCAGAACCAGTGCCAGTTGTAGTGGAAGCGGTTCTTGGTGAAGGGGCGCAACGGGGCCGGTCCGGTCCACATGTCATAGTCGACGCCGGGCGGGACAGGCTCGACCGGCGTCTTACCGATGGTGTTGCGGGCCTTGGCTTTTCGACGTACACGTCCTTGCCGGCCTGGCAGGCCCAGATGGTTTGCAGGGTGTGCCAGTGGTTGGGGGTGGCTATGGAAACAGCGTCGATGTTCTTGTCCTCGAGCACTTTGCGGATGTCCCGAAAGACCGGCACTGGTTTCTTTTCTCTGCGCTGCAGGGCGCCGATGAAGCGTTCTGAGTGCGAATCGTCCACGTCAACCAGCGCAGCCAGCTCGACATTCGGCTGGGATGTCCAGGCGCCCATGTGGCTATTTCCGCGCCCGCCGCAACCCACCACGGCGACGCGCACTGTGTCATTCGGACTGGCGACGGACCGGACCGCCTGGGACGCGGTGGCGGCCGCCGAACTCATCAGAAAGTAACGCCGATTCATGGATCTCCTTTGCGCGGCCGGCAAGACCGCTGCTGCCGGGCATTATACAGCGGGGATCGGCCGGTTGCGGCGCGTTTGGAGCAGACCGGCGGGAATCTTGCGATTCGACGCAGAAACCAATAGACTGCTCTCGATGCTTCGGCACAGAGGGATGTCCTGTGTTTGCGATCCCAGACAGAAGATGAGAAGATGGCAAAACCTGAAAAGGCGATGACCACTACAGAGACGGAAACCTCCGAGCCTGCAGCCAGCCATGTGAAGGGACGCGGTCCACGTTCGCTGGTGTTTCGTGATTCACGAACGATTTGCCTGAACGTGCAGCCGTCTGATGCATTCACTCCGATCCGCAGGATCGGCGGCGCCGCCGGATGGTACTACGCAAACTGGTTGTGGCGGCTGCGCGGTGCATTGGACCTGCTAGTGGGCGGCATCGGACTCAGATCGGGTCGACGCGATCCCGACAACATCGAGGTGGGTGACTCGATTGACTGTTGGCGAGTGGAGGAGTTCGAACCAGACCGCAGGCTGCTGCTCGTTCTCGAGATGAAACACCCAGGGTACGGAACGTTGGAGTTTGAAGTGACGGGAGATGGTGACTCCAGCACCATACGGCAAACCGCTACCTATGACACTGGTGGATTCTGGGGTTGCCTCTATTGGTACTTGAGCTATCCGCTGCACGAAGTCCTCTTTCGGGGAATGCTGAGGAACATTGGCGCTGCCGGCTTGGCCTGTGCCGGACGCCAGGAGATTCATGGTTCCAGCTCCTAAGGTTACATCGGGGCGTCATGCAAGATTTCAGTTCTGAAACATTTCTTGAATTCACGGTTGGGGCCGAAGTGAAGAAACAGGCACTCGAGCCGGGCGCGGTCTGTCAGATCGGGCGCGATGCCATGAGTAGCATCGTGCTGCAGGACAGCCAAGTCTCCAGAAAGCATGCGATGGTGCAATATGCGCCTGACGGACGGGTCTATCTCACCGATCTTGGCAGCCGCAACGGAACCTGGCTGAACCAGCGGCGCGTCACCTCTCCTGTCGCCCTATCCACGGGCGATCGGGTGTGCGTCGGCGGAACGGAACTCCGGTTCCACGGGCCTGCGCGAGGCCATTCGATCCACACAGCGCCGCAGGGTGCGACGATGGTCGGCTTTTCTCAAGGTCTCATCACGGTTCTGGTGATTGACATCCGCGATTTCACGGGTCTCTCCACGAGGCTGCCCGAGGCGAGGTTATCGGAGTTGATCAGCCTGTTCATGCGCGAATCCGGCGTGGTGCTCGCTGAGCACTACGCCTGGGGACAGAAATTCATCGGAGATGCGGTGATGGCCGTTTGGCTGCACGCTTCCGGCAACCTGCGATTGGACGAACTACTTCCCGTTTTCCGGTCGCTAGAAAGGATCGTCGCCATCGCGTCAGGCCTGCATGTCACATTGGGATTGGAGGCGCCTGTCCTTGTCGGAGCGGGCATCAATAGCGGCATGGCCAGCATCGGGAACATGGGAAGCGACGCTTCGGCCGATTACACCGCCCTGAGCGATGCGGTGAATCTCGCATTCCGTCTGGAATCGGCCACCAAGGAGATTCCCGAAGATGTAGCGCTGGGGGCGACGATCTACGATTACCTGGAGAGGCACGCCGAAGCTGGCAGCCTGTTCAGCCACTATCAGATGCGCCTCAAAGGTTATCCGGACCCCAAACCGGTGCACGGCATCAACCAGTCGTCGATGCACGAGTTGCTGGCACGCATGGAAGTTGGCCTTTCACAGGCCGATCCGCCAACTGTCCGCCTTTCGCTTTCCCGGGAGGTGCGCTCCTGAGTACCCCAAGCGGGCTGTCGCTGAAGTTTTGGGGAGTGCGAGGCGGAACCCCCACGCCGGACGTAAGCAAGCTGGCCTACGGAGGGCACACGCCATGCGTCGAAGTCCGACTTGGCGGCCAGCTCAAGCTCATCCTGGACGCCGGTTCGGGCCTCCGGTCTCTCGGCGCCGCGATGGAAGCCGAGCGGGGAGATTCGCCGGCGGAGGCGCACCTCTTCCTTTCTCACTTCCACTGGGACCACATTCAAGGACTTCCGTTCTTTGCGCCTCTCTACAGCCCCGACTGGAGGTTGACGATTCACTCCGGCCGTCCCGTGCCGGAGGTGCAGGCCGCTCTTGCCACCCAGATGAGCCACCCCTACTTTCCTGCCGCGGCGACCGTTCGCGCCCAACTGGAACACCGGCAGGCCGGGCGCACCGGAGCGAAGATCGATGATCTCAGTGTGCTGGCCTTCGCGTTGAATCACCCAGGCGGATCCACGGGGTACCGCATCGATTCGCCATACGGCTCAATCGTCTTTGCAACCGATCACGAGCATGGAGATCCGGCCGGCGATTCCAGGCTCCGCCTGCACGTCCAAGACGCCGACATTCTCATTTACGACTCGCAGTACACGCCGGCAGAGTACGAGTTCAAGAAGGGCTGGGGACATAGTACCTGGCTCGAGGGCGCGCGGCTGGCGGCATCCGCCGGCGTCAAGCAACTGATTCTGTTCCACCACGACCCTGAGCGCGACGATGACGGTGTCTCCAGACTAGAAGAGGCAGCTATGTCCGTCTTCCCCAACACCATTGCCGCCAGGGAAGGCGTGCTCACGGTGATATAAAGGCGCGTTGGCCCGCGGTGCTGCCAGCGGCTCCCGTGCGAACTCCACGACGCGCAGAAACCTCTCAATGTGCTGCCGTCGCGCGCGCGAGTTCATCATCAAGAGTCCGGATCCGCCGCGACATTTTTGTCATCACCCGGAACGCCATCGATGGGTCCTCATGGATCTTCCGGAGGAAGATTTTCTTGTCCACCGTCAGGATTCGGACATCCCCTATCGCCCGTACCGTGGCTGAGCGAACATCCTTTTCAAAGAGGGCCATCTCACCGAAGAAGTCACCCTCGGCCAGCTCGGTCAACGGGACATCCTGTCCACCCTCCTCTCTCACGACGGCAACACGCCCGGATTGGATGACGTACATGCAATCACCGGCTTCTCCTTGACGGATGATGACGTCGCCGTCGTGGAACATCTTTCCAAGTTCGCTGACGATCACTTCGTTTCCTCCCGTGGAATCCCAAACAGGCTTACCGATCGAGGCCCGCACGATCTCAAAGAGCATGCCGGACAGAAACAGAGGATGAACAGAGCGGCGGAACACGTCGCGGTACGGCGCGCTGCCAGTGAATGTGTCCCACAAGACGCCGCTCAGCCGTTGAGCCCGCGACTCGTCCGCTTGCTCACGCGCGGCCATCGACAACATGCCACGGCGTGCAAAACGCAACTTCTGAATCACCTTGGTTGCCAGAAACACCAGGCGGCCGATCTGGTTGTCCCTCCCCAAGGACTTGCAGGCTGGGAAGTAGTGGCGCCGGAAATCCTCCTCCGACACACCCTCGAACACAGCCGTCTTTGCTGCCGCCTTCGCGGTGCGGTAGGCGCCACCGATGCCATCTTTATAGAGGCGCGACTCTCCCGCGTCACCGATCATCACCAACCGGTCAGCGAACGGCTTTGTCGAACCACGCACATTGATGGAAGGGAAGCAGCGGCAGTAGTCCTCCGACAACTGCCACCCGGCCGGAAAACAGGCCTTCACCTCGGACGCCCCGAGGAACGCTGCTACCAGTTCCTTGTCCACCGCCTCGCCCAGCAGCACCAGTGTCACGTAATCGCCTTTGGGAATGAGGGCGGCAAACTCCAGACGCGGCAGGTTCAACAGGAACACGTGCATCGATCCGCCCATGCACGCATCGATGGTCTCCGTCCCCAACTCAATCTCGCAGATGAAGGTCTTTGTCGTCTTTGGGGCCGTGCGGGCGAGCCCGAGCTTATCCACCAGCTTCATAGAGGCGTTGTTCACGCCGATCGCCAGCACCGCCAGATCGTATGCCTCCGATGACCCCTTCTTGGTCACTACCCGCGGCCGTCCGTCTTCCCAAGCCAGGTCCTCCACTCGTTCGGGAACGAGCTTAGCGCCCTGGTCGACTGCTAGTTTCAGCAGGTGAGCGTCAAAGCTGCCCCAATTCCGCCGCTTCGAGCCGCGCGGCCCGCCGCCGCGGTGGACCGCGGCGATGCGTCTTTCATGTCCCGGCGGATTGAGCTTCACTGTGCCGACATCGGTATGCAGAACATAGGAATCGATGCCTCTCTGAACAATGCCAGGCGGCAGGTTGATGCCTTCCGTCGCCAACATCTGGACAAGCGATTCGGAGATGATTCCCCCGCACATGTTGCAGCCGCCAGGACCGAGGTTGAGAAAATCCTTCGGCTCGTATACGTCCAGTGCGACAGTCCGCCCCGCCCGCTCCGCCATCTGCAGAAGAAAGTAGCTAAACAGGGCGCCTGCCGGTCCGCCTCCAACCACAGCCACCCGAGAGCCGTCGCTCAGTGCGTATCGATCATCCTGTTGAGTTGTTGATTGTGCCAACTTGAGCATCCTCCGTGTGGAATGATGCCGGTCCGAAGCTGCTGAAGCTACCGCATGCTACTTGGATGCCAAGCGAATTCAACCGCGCACTGACCGGACTGCCGCGCGATCACCGCTTACCGTACCGCGCCGGGAAGAGCACGCCGCATGCAGTCCCCTCGCGCGCGTCAACTCGAACGCAAGCAAGCATATTGCGGAACAACCAGCTTGTCAACACAAGCAGTGAACAAACCAAGCAAGCCACGAAGAATCAGGGCGCAGCGGATAGACAGTAGCCGGTGGGCGCCGTCACTGCCCGCGCGGCTGGAAACCTGCCAGGACTACTTGCTCGCTTCGGCTTTCAACCGACGGTACTCGATCTTCCTCAAGCCGGCCACGGTTGAATACGTAGCGAATCCGAGAGGCGTGGACAGATCAATCTCTCCGGGCCGGAGGCCCACACGCCGCCCGGTGATGTCGGCGTCGATGACCAACTCGGCGTCGATCCATCCCCGGATGCGGTTTTCAGTGACTTCCAGGCGGAAAGCATACCACCGGCCTTTGACGAAGTCGCGCGCCGTGGAGGTATCGTTCTCAGATGCGTCATCGCCATCCAAGCTCGATAAGCCCACCACTGAACCGCCCCAACCGCCATTGATCCAAGAGCAAAAGGAATCCTGAACAGGGAAGGTGATTCCAGCGAAGAAGTCATTGCCCTCAAAGCGCGCGGCCTCGAACCGAATCTCATACCCGGTCTTGGGAAACTCCCCATCCCATGTGATGCCCGTGAGGTGCCCGGTTCCTATTACGATGACGCCATTCTTCACTTGTACGTCGCCGCGGCCCGTGAACGCCGTCTGTCTCCAACCCTTGAGGGACGTCCCATCGAACATCGAAGACCAATCAGCGGAAGACGCAGCAGCACGACCAGTCGGCTCCTGAGCCAAACCACAAAACAAAGCCGCCGCCAAGGCGATACGTCCTGCAATCGACATGGGCCTATTATCCACCGACTCGCCTGGCAGCGGCGGGCTTCGGAGAAGAGGGCGGAGATCACCCAGCCCTCGGTTCAACCCGCGTTCAAAACAAACCAGTCCATAAGTACTGTGTGTACTGAACCAGGTACTAAAATGTAGATCTTTGTTATTGATTTCCGCCAACGCGTGATACCCTACCTGCATCTCGGGATGTTTGAATCGGAAGGAATGTTGGCGATGCGTATTGCTCTGAAGCCTCGACGTGTGTGTGCTGTTGCGGTCTTCCTCCTCAGCTTCTCAAGCCTTCTCTGGGCTCAGAAGCCGGCGGTGGGGCCGAACGTGAACATGGTCTCTGGGACGAAGTGGCCGGCAGGCGATCCGTTCCTGACGAAGCAGAACGAGCCTTCCATCGCAGTTTCTTCGATGAACCCGCAGCACCTGCTGGCAGGCGCGAACGACTACCGCCTGGTGGACCTTTCGCAGGCTGTGGACATTCCGGGCGAGACAGGCGCGGGCGATGCCTGGATTTTTCTATTCACGTCAGTGGACGGCGGGGCCTCGTGGAGGAGCCGGGCAATGTCCGGGTGCCCGCTCAACGTCGCGCAATGCAACAACCAGCTTTCAGCGGCAATCAAAGGGCGCCAGTTCGCCGCGGATCCTACGGTACGGCCCGGGCCCTACGGAACATTCTTCCTGTCGTTCATCGCGGCCAACCGGGGGACCAGCACGGATGGAGTGGTGGGCGTACAACGGTTCTTCGACAAGAACAACAATGTGAACGTCGGCGACGATCCGATCGTCGAAGACGTGGTCAACATTCTGGACACGGGCACGAGCGGGCAGTTCAAGGACAAGCCGTGGGTGATCGCGGATGTGGGCGGCAGGCAGTGGAACGGGGCGAATACCTGCACGCTGCCCGGTTTCGCGACTCCAGTGCCTGCCTTCAATGTCTACGTTTCCTACAGCAACTTCGTGGGCAACAGCGGCTCCAACCCGCATCCGCAGATCCTTGTTGCGCGTTCGGTGGATTGCGGCAGGACCTTCGAAAAACCGGTCAAGGTCAGCAACTCGGTGGATACGAACTCCGGTTCGGTTGTGACCATCGATCCGCAAACCGGGACGATCTACGTCATCTGGCGGCGGTTCGGCGACCCGGCAGCCGGGACGCAAGACGGCATCTATGTGGCGAAGTCGACCGACGGCGGATCAAAGTTCAGCAACCCGTCGTTGATCTCTCCGTTCCAGGCCTTCGATCAGGGGACCAGCGCCTATTCGTTCCGCACCAACGCCCTGCCTTCGGCCGCGGTGTCGGTGGGCGCGGACGGAAAGAGCCGTGTGCACGTGGTGTGGTCGCAACGGAAGGCGAATGGGGATGCGCGTATCGCCATGTCGACGTCGGCAAATGCCGGAAACAGTTGGAGCACACCCCAGTACATCGACGACTGGTCGTCCGACCCAATCAACCCGGCCAATCCAGGCCGGGGCCACCAGTTCCAGCCGACTCTGACCTTTGCAGGCGGCAAGCTCCTGGCGGCTTGGTTCGACCAGCGCTATGACCACACGGTGGGCGTACTCGAGTGTCCTTCCGGCACGAATTGCACTTCAATCTTGCAGTTTGTCGAGCGCCGGAAACCAGTGGGGGCGCTGGCGACGGGTGGGGTGGACACAGTGTTCACACAGTACCTGACGGACGCAGGGCTGACCCGGCGGCACACGATCGACACGTTTTCAGCGATGGCGGACCCGTCGAATCAGCCGGTATTCCAATCCAGCCGTGTCTCGCAGTTTCTCCACGGGAACGTGGCCGTGCCGCCCAAGGGGAGCAAAGCGATCCAGCAACTCCGCTTCAACGTACCCAACGTCCCGATCTTCGTGAACAACACGCGCTCGTTCCTGGGTGACTATCTCGATGTGGCGGCGCAGTCGATTATCCCCACCGGGAATGCCGCACAGCCTTACGCCTTCAACACGGCGGCTACGGAGAAACCGGTGTTCCATGTGACGTGGACGGACAACCGCGACGTGGTCCCACCACTGAAGAGCACAAGTTCGTGGCAAAACACGCCGGGCGCCGTGCTGGTGGTGAATCCGGACGGGTCGGTAACCACGGCGATCAACCCGAACTGCATCCCGGGCTTTGACGGCTCGAAGAACCAGAATATCTACACCGCCAAGGTGGGCGAGGGAGTGGCAGGATTCGTCCAGGTGAACTCCAAGGACTTGAGTTCGACACTGAAGCGGGGCTTCGTGGTCGGGGTGCAGAACATGCTGACGACGAGCCAGACGTTCAAACTCGTGATCCCCAGCCAGCCCAGCGGCGGAAATGCGTCGTTCGATCAAGCGACAACTGGTGTCACGAACATCAATGTCATTGTGCCGGCGCGCTCCTCGGCGTCGCGCGTGGTTTGGGTTACCGCGGGTTCCGCCAAGGCCAGCTTAAATGTGGAGATTCAGGATGCGAATGGCGTGCTGCTGAAGACGCTGACCCTGAATCCCGATCCTAACGCCACCGGGGCCTTCCTACCGAATCCGGCGGGGGACATCTCCAACAACGACCTGAGCGACTCCAACGTGAAGAACGTGGAGTTGACCAACGTTGAACTGACCAACGTTGAACTGACCAACGTGGAGTTGACGAACGTGGAGCTCACCAACGTCGAGTTGACCAATGTCGAGTTGACGAATGTGGAGTTGACCAACGTCGAGCTGACCAATGTCGAATTGACCAACGTGGAACTCACCAACGTGGAGTTGACCAACGTCGAATTGACCAACGTCGAGCTGACGAACAACAGCTTCCAAAACGTCGAGCTGACGAACGGGGGCATGGCCGACGCGACGTTTACGGTCACCAACCGGGGCAATGCGGACACTACGCTCAACATCAAGACATTGCTGAAGAACCAAGAAATCCCGCCTGGGTACAAACTGCAACTGGCGATGCGTAAGATCTCGCCATCTCCCAGCGCCCAGATGACCCAGGCGTACTTGACCCGTCCGGCGGGTCAATGCAAGATCGCCTTTGTCGCGCAGAACATCCAGAACGCGAACATCCCCACCCCAAGGATCGAGAATCCGGACGACGGCACACTGGGACAATTCCTGGTGAGCAATGGGGACGCCAACAACCCGACACTGCCGCTGCTGGCGGGCGAAAAGGCGCAGATCACCATGCGCATCCTTGGGCCCACTCAGTCGGAGGCGAACAGCTTCGCCCAGAATGCCCTCAAGTTGGTGGCCATCGGAGCAACCGGCACCATCACGCCGATTCCGCTGATTATCAAGACGCTGTCCCTGCCGGCGGGGACGGCGCTACAGCCTTACAGCTACCTGCTTAAGACCTTCGGCGGGGCGGGAACAATAGCGTTCTGCCCGGACCCGACCAAGTGCGTCCTGCCCTCGTGGCTGTCGATCTCATCCAGCGGACTGCTTTCGGGCACGCCTCCTGTATCGGGGACATTCATGCTGACCGTACGCGTCTCGGACACGGGAAGCGTTCCGCCCCAATCCGACGTACAGAATCTTGTGCTGGTGGTGAATCCTGCGACGCAGACGGTCGCGTTTACCCCAGGGCTTCCCGCCTCGTTGAACTACGGCGATAGCCTGACATTGTCGGTCTCCGCGTCGGGTAGCGGGGCGGTGACGTTTGCCGGTTCCGGGAGTTGCACCGTGTCCGGCACGACGCTGACGACTACCGGCGCAGGAACCTGCACGGTGACGGCCACGAAAGCCGGCGACGCCGTGTATGCATCGGCGACTCAGACGGGAACAATCAACATTCAGAAGGGCAGCCAGACCATCACGTTCGGTGCGCTCTCAAATCAGACCTACGGCGCGCTTCCAGTCACCGTATCCGCTACCACAAGCTCCGGGCTGGCGGTGACCTTCAGCGCCGCCGGTTCGTGCAGCGTCAGCGGCAGCACAGTGTCCATTCTTGGGGCCGGGAGTTGTACCATCACCGCCAACCAGGCCGGAGACAGCAATTACAATGCGGCGCCCGCGGTGCCGCGAACGTTTTCCATCTCGCCAGCCACACTGACGGTCACGGCGGACAATCTCTCGCGCGCCTATGGGGCCGCGAACCCGGCGCTGACCTACACGATCACCGGATACCAGAACGGAGACACTAGTTCGGTTGTGACAGGTGCGCCGTCATGCTCGACAACAGCAGTTGTGGCGAGCCCTGTCGGAGATTATCCGATCTCCTGCACGATCGGAAACCTGTCGGCAGTGAACTACACGTTCACGTTCTCCAACGGTACGCTCAAAGTAGTTCCCGCCAGCCAGACCATCACGTTCGGTGCGCTTTCGAATCAAACATACGGCGCGCTTCCATTCACCCTATCTGCTTCCACAAGTTCCGGGCTACCGGTGACATTCACGGCAGCCGGCACGCCGGCTGGTGCGTGCAGCGTGAGCGGCACCACGGTGACCATCAGTGCGGCCGGCAGTTGCACCGTCACCGCCAACCAGGCCGGGGACGGCAACTACAATGCATCGCCCGCGGTGGCGCGGACGTTCTCCATCTCGCCGGCCACACTGACCGTCACGGTGGACAACCCGTCGCGCGTCTACGGTGCGGTGAACCCGGCGCTGACGTATGTGGTTTCTGGATACCTGAACGGGGACACGGCCGCGGTGGTCACCGGCGCAGCTGCTTGTACGACTACGGCGGCGGCAGGCAGCGCAGTGGGAGCATATCCCATCTCTTGTGCGTTGGGAACGCTTTCGGCAGCGAACTACACGTTTGCGTTCGTCGGTGGAAGCATGACGGTCACGAAGGCGCTGTTGACTGTCACGGCGGCTTCGCAGCAACGATACTACGGGACGCCGAACCCGGCGTTTAATGCCGTGATCACGGGATTCGTGAATGGCGAGACACAGGCTACGGCTGGAATCGGCGGCACCCTGATCTTCACCACTCCAGCCGTGCTGTTGAGTGATGTCGGGATCTACGCCGTGATGCCCAGCGGTCTGACGGCCTCGAACTACGCTTTCACTTACGGCGCCGGCAGCCTGACGGTGTTGATCGCAACGCCGGTCTTCTCGAACCTGAGCGTCCCAGCGGTGGCGCCCGGCGCAGCAACGGCGAACATCTCCGGCAAACTCACCTGGGCCGGCCTGGCGCCGCCCGGGAGCGTGGCGATCACCTTGAATGGCGGCGTGGCGCAGCAGGCTGTGATTGGCGCCGACGGATCATTCTCGGTGAGCGTGCCGGCTGGAATCTCCACCATCGGCGCCTACTCCGTTACCTTCTCCTATCCTGGCGCGAGCCCGAACTACACGGCGGCGACCGCATCGGCCACGCTGAAGGTGGAGGGCTTCCTGGCCACGGGCAACATGCAACGGGGCCGCAGGGAGCATACCGCCACACTAATGAACAATGGCCGCGTGCTGATCGCGGGGGGGATCGACAGTTCCGGCACGCCGTCGGCAACCGTGGAGGTCTACGATCCCGCCAACGGAACCTTCCATCTGGTGGAGAACATGCCCAACAAGGCCTTCGGTCACACCTCGACATTGCTGGCCACCGGGAAGGTGCTAATCGCCGGCGGCGGGAACTCAGCCACTGAGTTGTTCGATCCGGTCACGGAAACGCTCAGTTCCGGCGGGGGCATGTCGTCGACCCGCTCGTACCACACGGCCACTCTGTTGGGGAGCGGCAAGGTCCTACTGACCGGCGGCGTGGACAACGGTGGAAAGACGCTCAACTCCACGTTGCTTTACGATCCGGCGACCGCTAGCTTTGCGAGCGGGCCGAATATGAAGAGCGCACGAGAACGTCATACCGCCGTGCTGCTGGCTGACGGGCGCGTTCTGATCGCCGGGGGCCGGCAGAAGACCGGCGCCAATTACAACAGCCTGAGCTCAGCCGAGATCTACGATCCAGCGCTGGGGACGTTCGCGTACACTGCCGCTGGGATGGGTTTCGCGCGTCACGCTCACACGGCGGTGCTGCTGACCAACGGGAAAGTGGCGCTGGCCGGCGGTTCGAATGGCATTGCGGACCTGGCGTCAGCCGAGGTCTTTGATCCAGCGGCGGGAGGCACCTTCACGACGACGGGTAACATGGCAACGGCGCGCAGCAACCACGCCGGCGTCGCCCTGGCCGACGGTACCCCCATGGTGACGGGCGGCAAGTCCGGGACGGCAGTAGCGGTGACTGGCACCGAGTTCTACTCGATGGGAGCCTCGACATTCCTGCAAGGGCCGTCGATGCTGGCGGCGCGCTCGTCCTTTACGATGACGCTGCTGCAGAACGGAAACGTCCTGGTGACCGGCGGGGCCGGGACCACTGGATCGGCGGTGGCAACGGCGGAGGTTTACACCAGGGTCCCGTAACGCTGGATCCCTCAGCGGGCGGCCAACCGCTTCCGGGCGTCCAGAACCTGGGCGTCCGGCGCGCCGCCGGCACGGATGTCGAGGAAGGCCTTGAACGACTCGGCCGCCGCCGGGCTGCCCAGTCCTTCGCGTGAGCGGCCGAGGTAGTAAAGCACCATGGGCAGGAAACGCGTGGTGGGGGCGTAGTCGAAGTACAGGTCCACTGCCTCTCCGCGCCGCTTCCAGCAGGCATCGAACTCCGAATCAGCCTCGGCGAAGGCGTTGGCTTCGAGGTAGGTACGACCCAGCAGGAAATGGCCGATCCAGGTATCGACCAACTGCCGGGCCTCCTGGAAGGCGGTGACAGCCTCGGCGGGCTTGTGGCTCCTGGCGAAATCCTCAGCATCGATCAGCTTGCTGTATGCGCGCGGAACGGTTTCCAGCCGCTGCGCCAATTTCTCTTTCAGAGCTCGAGCTTTGGCGGGTTGGCCGGCTTCGAGGTAGAGAAGGGCGGCCGCCAACTGGATGCTTTCGTCGCCGCCGAGGGTGACAGCCTGGTCACAGGCGTCCACGGCCTTCGACCGACTTTCTGCCAGCAGGAACGCGAACGCCATGGCGAGGTGCTTCTTGGAGGCGCCAGTACGATTCTTGTTTCCCAGGTCGGCGGCGATGCCGCTCCTCAGGACCTCGATCGCCTGCACTGTTCGGCCTTGGTAGAGCAAGGCATCCGCTTTGCCAAGGTTGGCGGTAGAGATGCCTCTCGGCCCAAGCGTTTCCATCTTCTGGAAGAGTGGAAACGACTGGGCCACTTTGCCGGAGCCTGTTTCAGCCAGGGCCTGGACGAGTACCGCCCGGTCGAACTTAGGATTGAGGGCTAGTGTTTCGTTTGCCTGCCTTTTGGCTCCCTCGAAGTCCCCGGCGTACAGCGAATACAGGGAGAGGTTCAGCCGCTGGCCGACGTTCTTGGGGTAGATATCCACAGCCTTCCTGCCCTCTTCCAGGGCGGCTGGCAGGTTTCGGAGATAGAGGTGTGCAATGGCGAGGTTGGCGTGGCCTGCCGAATCGGACGGGAAGAGCTTGACCAGTGAAGCGTACTCCTCGCGAGCCTTGCTGAAGTTGCCCTCCAGGACGTAGTAAGCCCCGCGAGTGCGGTAGCGCTCGCGCTCGCTCATCTGGCCAATCTTGGAGAGCGCGAGCTTGAGGTGCTTCTCCGCCTCCTCACGCTGCCCCAGGTTGCGATAGACGACACCTAGGCCGGAGTAGGCCCGGCCGAAGTTGGCATCAGCCGCTATGGCTGCCGAGTAGAACTTGATCGCGTCGTCGTACTGGCCCAGAAGTTGCGCTTCCTGGCCCTGGGAGTAGCTGTGGGCCGCGTCGAGCGATGCGGCTGTAAACGTTTCAGGTGTTTCGAGTTTGTCCGACACGCGCGTGTCACCCAGTGACTTGCGGATGGGCCGGGCAAGTCCGGAAATGGAGGTGAGGATGGCCTCCTTGGTGGGCGCCCTGGTGTCGGACTTGGCGATGACGTTCCCGTTTGCGGAGTCCAGGGCCTGCACGGCTACCTGGTAACCGGAGCCGGACTTGCTGATGGCGCCTGAAACAACGATGTTGACGCCTTCGCGGACGGCCACCAGGCGTGCCACCGAAGCATCGAGCGACTTGACGCCGGGCTGGACCTGAGACGCGATCTGCCGGGCCTGCGTCCGGTTGAATGCGTTGATGAAGGACGCGCCTTCCATGGCTGAGCTGAAGAGTGGCTCCAGGGTCCCGTTCAAGACCGGCTCGCCGGTCTGGTTGACAAAGTCAGCCACCAGCATGGTCACCGTCTTCTGCGGCGGCGGCGGTTTGCGGAAGTAGGTGGTGACACTGAAGCCGATCAACGCGACGACGGCCACGGCGAACCCCAGCGTGACTCTCTTCCAGGTCTTTGTGTTGGAAGGGACGATGACGCCGCGCCAAACCTGGAGGTCGTGGACGATCTGCGCCGCGCTTTGGTATCGGTCCGCCGGCTCCCGGGCCATGCACTTGACGACGATGTCGCTCAACGCCTTTGGAATGGAGGGGTCCACTTCGGCGGGAGCGGGGGCGGTTTCTATGATCCGGCGCAGGAGGATTTCGGCCAGCGTGTTCGCCTTAAAAGGCTGGATGCCGGTGAGCAACTCGTAGAGGATCAAGCCGACCGTAAACAGGTCCGACCTGGCGTCCACATCCTTCTTCTGGGCCTGCTCGGGGGACATGTAGTCGGGGGTGCCGAGAAGCGCGCCCCCGGTGCCGCCAGAGTCAGTGGAGTGGGCCAGGCCGAAGTCCATCACCAGGACCTTGCCCTGCGCGTCGACCATGATGTTCTGCGGCTTCAGGTCCCTGTGGACGACACTCTCCTTGTGGGCGGCATCCAGGCCTTCGCAGACCTGCTCCATGATCTCCGCGGCGGACTCCGGCGTGAGCTTGCCCTGCTCGGTGACGAGCGACTTCAGGTCGCGCCCGTTCACCAGTTCCATAGTGATGAAGCGCAATCCGTCGGCCGTGCCTAAGTCGTAGATGCGAATGACGTTGCGGTGGGTGATCTGCCGGGCGAGGATGAGCTCCTGCTTAAACATCCGCAGGATCATGGGGTTACCGGCGAGGTCCGGCCGGATTACTTTGAGCGCGACTACCCTGTCGACTTCATTGTCATGAGCCCGGTAGACGGCCCCCATACCGCCTTCTCCAAGAACTTCGAGGATTTCATACCGCTTCCCAATGACCGAGCCAGGTCTAAGATCGCTGGCGGCGTTGACCTGACCGGTGGCCACGCGGGTCCAGGCCGAGTCCACCGAAGGGTCCTGTGCCACGGTCTGATCCATGGCGGCGGATTCCAACGCAATGGTGGCGTCGTTGTCGAGGTTCGCCGCAACAGGAATGTGAAGTGGCGTGGCGCACTGCGGGCAGCTCAAAGCGCCGGGTAAACTGACCGTTCCGCAGCGTGGGCAAACGTCACTAGCAGCTGGCATTTAGGCGACCCAGGGCGACAGACAACTGCCCCTGAGATTATACTGGTACTGGACACCCGCCGCCAAACCAATTCATCGTCCAGGTCGACCAGGCAGGGGGCCGGGGGAGTGACAGACGGGCGCCCCTACGGGCTGTGGCGGCTCGCTTTGACGGGGAGCCCCGGCGTGCGCTATCCTGATCATGTACAACTTTGGGTAAGGGCCTGTAACTACAACCAATGGCGAATCATGTTTCATCGCTGAAGCGAGTGCGCATCACCGAACGGCGCACGGAAGTCAACCAGATGCGGAGAAGCCGCCTGCGCCACGCCATCCGGGCGATGCGCCGTGCGGTGGACAAAAAGGACGTCGCGGCCGCCGCGGCGCTGCTGCCGGGCACTTTTTCGGTGATCGACCGCGCAGCGAAGTGGGGCATCATCAAGGACAACACCGCCTCGAGGTACAAGGCCCGGCTGCACAAGCGGCTGAAGGCGCTTGAAGCCCCGGTCGCCGCATAAGCCAACCACCAACCTGAGTTTGAACTGACGGCACGCGCAAGCGTGCCGTTCTTTCTTTGCCGGCGACGGCTTAGGTCGTTGCGGTGAGCCGCAGGACGAAGTCCTCCATGACGACACGGTCATCGACACGGGCGCTCTTCATGTCGCGGTCAGCGCGAAACACCAGTTGAAGCCCCGTTTCGAGCGTTTCGCGGGGAAAGCGGGAGCTGGCGGTGTAGATCTGCTCGGCGCGGGCGCGCCACATGGGCACCCCCTGGCGCTGGAAGAAGCTCTGCACGTCCTGGGTGGAGCGCAGGCCCTGCTCGCGGGCGGCCAGAGCCATGCGGAAGATGCCGGAAAGGAACGTGAGCGCCAGCGGCAGGTACTCCCCCTCGCGGACCAAGGTGTCGAGCAACTGCATGGATTCCATGCGGTTACGCCGCGCCAACGCGTTCACCAGGTTGAAGATGGTGGTCTCCTGGGCGTTGGGAACCAGCGTGGCGATGTCGTCAATGGTCACCTTGCCGCCGCGTGACTGGGCGAAGAGGGCCAGTTTCTCAATCTCGGTGGCGATGCGGGAGGCGTCGGCGGCCGTGGCTTCCACCAGGAGATCCATTTCAGCATTGCCCAACCGGAGTGAGTGGGTCGAGGCGTAATCCTGGGCAAATAGGCGCGCATCCTGAGCGGACAACCGGGCGAACTCGACGGCCGACGGAATGGCGGCGTAGAACTTGCGGAGGCGCTCCATTTTCGCCTTATCCTCGCCATCGAAGTCCCACTTGCGGGCGTCGAAAACGAGCACGACGCCGGGGGTTGGGTCCTTGCAGTAGGCGGTCAAGGCGGCGGCTCCACCGTCCTTGGCGGAGGAGTCCTCCTCGTCATCGTCCCTGGCGGCCCGGCCGCGTGGCAGAGCGGATTCGGCGCTGGTGACCACGATGAGGCGGCGGGAGGCGAAGAGCGACATTGATCGCGCGTCGTCGATCACCTCGGCGAGGCCGAGCTCGTCCAGGTCGTGGCGGACGTAGCCTTCCTCGCGCTCGTCCGGGGTCAGAACCTTGTCAAGCAGGGCGGCACGGCATGCAGTGCGACGGTAGGACTCGGGGCCGGCGAAGAGGTATACCGGTTCGGGCGGCTGCTTGGAGATGGTCCGCAGGAACTGGTCGGGCGACATGGGGCTTAGAAGGCCTCCAGAATCATGCTGACCACCTGGCGGGCGACTTCGCCGCAAAGGCGCTGCAGCGCGATGGAGCTCTCGTCGAAGAACTGCTCCTGGTCCACGGCCACCTCGTAACGCTGGCGGACCTCCATCCCCTGGCGCTCCCATAGGATTTTGCCTGAAGCGCGCTCATACAGGGCCAGATTCATGAAGACGCTGATCTGGACCCCGGCGGCACGGCCGGTCTTCTGGTCCATGATGGTGGGCGCCGTCAACACGTTAGTGACGGTGCCGCGCAGGATGGCGTCGCTCTGGTTGGGGTCGGCCACGACGCGGTAGCGCGTGCGCGAAAGGAACTCGCGGCTCATGGCGGAGGGAAGAGCCTCGGTGAGCTTGTAGCGCGAGGTGACGTTGGCGAAGGCGGGGACACAGATGGTGTGGATGGTGGAGGGCAACAAATCCGCCTTGCCGCCGACGTGGTAGCCGCAGCCTGACAGGCTGACGACAGTGGCG
>JACRKW010000060.1 GCA_016215215.1 Acidobacteriota bacterium | reverse complement strand
GCTGCGCCTCCAGCATCTCCGAGCACATCTCGCGGATCTCGCCCAGCGTGCACACCGCGCCGCTCAGCGGGTCCATGGCCGCGGCGTGAACGATGCTCTCGGTGTCGGACTCCAGCGCGGCCTGCGCCGCCAGCGTCTGAACGTTCACGTTGGTCATGCAGAGCGCGGCGCATTGCGCCGGCAACTCTCCCACGAGCGCCGGCCGCAATCCGGTGTCGTCGGCAAAGGTCGGCACTTCCACGCAACAGCCGTGGGGCAGGTTGGTGATGTACCCCTCGTTTCTCACGTTGCCCATGAAGCGGAAGGGCCTGCCTGTCGCCACGGCTTCCATGATGTAGGAGCAGTATTCCACGCTGCGGCAGTCGATCCGCGCCGATTCATACTGCAGCGGATCGTGCTCCTCGTAATAGCCGCCGATGGTCTTGCACCAGTTGTAGTAGGCGCCGCTCTCGCCGCCGAAGCTGGGCTCGTCGCAGTATAGGTCCAGCGCCTTGCGGTTCTTGCGGAACCAAGGCACGTACTCGCTCAGGTGGCCGGTGCTCTCCGTCATGAAGTAGCCGAAGTGCCGGAACACCTCGCCGCGGACCTTCTCGTTCTTGTAGTACTCCGGTCGCTCGAACAGCTCGCGAAGCTGCGGATAGAGATCCCGCCCGTGGTGCTCCAGCCGCAGGAACCAGTCCATGTGGTTGATGCCGCCGCAGGTGTAGGTGATCTCCTCCTTGGGCACGCCACAGTAGCCGGCGATCAGGTCCAGGGTGGTTTGCACGCCGTGGCACAGGCCCACGAAAGGCACTCGCGACGCCTTGCCCAGCGCGAGGCAGTTGGCCGCCATCGGATTGGCGTACTGCAGCATGATGGCGCCGGGGCGGGCCACCTCTTCCATGTCGCGAGCGATGCCGACCAGCGCCGGAATAGCCCGTAGCGCGCGGAACAGTCCGCCCGGCCCGAGCGAGTCGGCGATGCACTGATCCACGCCGTACTTGAGCGGGATGCGGTAGTCGAGTTCGAAGGCTTCCACGCCGCCCACCTGGATCATGACGACGACGAAGTCGGCGTCGCGGATGGCCTCGCGCCGGTCCAGCGTCGCCCATACATTGGATGGGACGCCGTTCTCGGCTGCCATGCGCCGGCCAAACTCCTCCATGCGGCGCAGCTTCGGCTCGGTGCGGCTCATCAAGGCGAACTCGCAGCCGGCCAGCGCCGGCGTAGCCATGATGTCGCTCATCAACGTCTTGCAGAAGACGATGCTGCCCGCCCCAATCATCGCTACTTTTTGCGGCATGGTCGATCCTCCATGGTGGAATCGACCACATTGTTTCACAACCCGGCTTGCGCGGGCCGTGCCGAGGCACGCAGCGGCATGCCGCGCGTGGCGAGGGACTCCATCAGTTCCTGGTGCACTCTCTCGTCCAGCAGGTAGAAGCGCACTCCGTCTTCGTCGGAAAGCGTTGCCGATCCCGTCGCGGCCAGCACCAGGCAAAGCTGCAACTCGCCGGGCGTAGGCCAGCAGGAAGACGATGATGTCGATGGAGGGCGCCAGCAGCAGGGCGAAAACGTGGCGGCCGGTGGGCGCTTGGACCAGTTCGGTGAAGGCCAGCAGCAAATCCTCCTGCCCCGTGGCCGTCTTGTCCACGTTTTCGCTCAGAGACGGCACGGGCGGCCGTTCGAACCGGGCGCCGTGCAGGACCGCCTCGGCCTCGGTCCACGGAATGCCGTCGTAGACTTCGCGGAACCGCCGGATCTGCAGCTCTGAGGCGTCCAGAGGCTTCAACTGCGCGCGGAAGTCCGAGAGCGACTTGCGCGACGCCTGCATCTGCTCCAGCGACTGCCGTGCCAGTTTTGCGTAGCGGTCAAACGCCGTGTAGCGCAACCCTTCGCCGGAGCCCTCCTTGTAGGCGGCGCCGTAGCTGCGCGCCTCCTGCGCCACGGCCTCCCGCACCTTCGCCAGGTAGGGGTCGGCGTCCTGTGCGCGAGAGATGTAGCCGTGGGACTTCTCAGCCGTGGTCATCTCTTCCAGCGCCACAACGTGCTTGCGGCCTTCGGCCATGGCGTCGGACAGCACCTGGTCGGCCTTGCCGGCTGAGACCATGATCTCGTCGTACAGCTTCCGCTCGACGATGGCCGGCCGCTCCTTGGTGGAGAACCATGTGTAGAGGCTGACGTAGGAGAAGGCGATGGAGACGATGCCCGTCACCACGTAAACCGAGATCAGCAGCGCGCGCCTGGATTTCGTGAAGCCGATCAGCCAGGCCACCAGCACCAGCGCCGACTGCACTCCCAGCGAGGCGAGAAACGCGAACCAAGCCGACAGATAGAGAGCCATCCCCTGGTAGGTGGTGTACCAGCTCACCACCGACAGCAGGCAGGTGGAGAAGAAAAGCGCAATCACCATTGGGCGGCCGGCCGCACCGGCGCCCGAGTTGCCCTCGACAGAGACGTAGGCCATGGACACACTCCTGTGTGCCTGTTTATACGAGTGAGCAACATCAGATGTTCCGCGGAGCCGTCACTCGATGGAAGCCACATCCGGCTGATCTTGTGGAGACAGGACAAAGCCTTCGCGCTTGGTGACCAGGATCCAGATCACGAGCACGGCAAGCGCACAGCCCCCCGCGGCGATGCCCGCCAGTGCCGCGCGTGCCGGCGGCTGAGATGCCATATTGCTGAACGGCATGTACAACATGAACAGGATCCCGAAGACCTGGTAGCCGATAGTAACTCGTCGAGCCAAGTCGTTGGCCCTGTAAAGACCGATCCCGCAGTAGAGGTTCACTGCCGCCGACACAATGGAATAGACTCGCGAGGCCGCTCCCGTCAACGCCAGCCCGAATAGTGGGATCTCCGTGTCCGTCATGAGTCCACCCGCCGCAACCCCACTTCCGCCGATGCACAAGAAGGCTACCAGGCGAACAGGCATCGCGATGGCTGCCGTTTTCGACTGAGGGTCGGGCTGGAAGAGCGCGCGTATTTTCTCCTTCAGCATGTATCTAAGAGCGAAAAAACGCCGGCAAGGCCATCAGTACGCCGCCTATCGCAAGAAGCAAGAAGGCTCCCGGCCCGGCATCCTTCCCAATCAAAGGCTGCAGAAATGCTCCGAGGCAACAACAAATGGCAGTGCAGACGGTTCCATCCCAGGCCCAGAATTTATGCCGGAAAAAGCCGAGTGTCAAAACCGCTGAACATGCGGCCATGCAGAGCAGGACGATGCCAACGGTGCGCGGAGCGACGGGCGGCGGGGGCGTTTGCGCAACGGCATCCGGCGGAAGATCCAGAAAAGTGAGCACTCCCCGTGAGAATCCAAAGGCACCCGATCACAGTCACGCCCCAATACTTCCGCGGCACGATGTGAACCTCCTTCACGGCGAACGGACCTTCCGCAAGCTACTCACAAGGTATCTTATGGGCGTCCATGATGCCCTTCATGTAGCCGATGGCAAAGATCTTGCCCTTCATGGCGTAGCCGGGGCGGTCGTTTTCCTCTCCCTCCATCGTGGGCGCGTGGTCTGGCCGGATGGCGCCGCGGAAGCCGCCGTCGGCGTAGATCTTGAGGATGCGCGGCATGTCGGTGGGCCCGTTGTCGTGGAAGGTCTCGCGGAAATACGCGCCCTGGCCCTGAATGTCGCGGTAATGGACGAAGAAGATCTTCCTCTGCTTGAGCCACTCGGCGGCCAGTTTGTAGATATCCTCGCCCATGGCGACGAAGTTGGCCTGGCAGAAGGTGACACCGTTCACAGGGCTGGGCACAATGTCCATGATGCGCCGATAGTTGGCGGCGCTATTGACGATGCGCGCGATACCGCGCAGTTTCTGGCGCGGAGGATCGTCGGGGTGCAGCGCCATCTTGACGTTCCACTTTTCGGCCACAGGCATGACGGCCTTCTGGAAGTACTCCATATTGGCCCACATCTTTTCCTCGGTGATCTCGCCCCACTGGGTGAGCCCCTGAGCCTCGGCGGCCTTGCTGTCGAACTCCGACGTCAGCGCGCCGCCGCGTTCGAGCACGTTCACCTTGGTACGGTACCAGCCCAGACCGGCCATGAAGTTGTAGCAGAGCATGTCGATGCCGGCCTTGGAGAGCGCTTCGACGATGGCGATCATGTTCTCGATCTCTTCGTCGCGGCCGGCGATGCCGAGCTTGATCTTCTCTGCCGGCACGGGCCAGCTCTCCACGCCGGCGATCTTGAGGCCGGCGGCGGCGTAGTCCGCCTTCATCTGCGTGAGCACTTGCAGATACTGCGAGCGCGGCACCTTGGCCATCACGCCGGAGATGCTGGCGATGGCGTGGTTGATGCCGATCTGCTTGGCCAGCTTCATACGGCCGGTTTCGCCGGGGTTCAGGATCTCCGACAGCTTGATGCCGCCGCCGGCCGGAACCTTCGAAGGCAGAGCAGCGGCGGTGGACCCGGCAACGGTCATGGCGGCCAGGCTCCCCTGGACACATTGGCGGCGCGTGAATCTGGACATGCGAAGTCCCTCCTGTCGTGCCGGCCATGCTATCAAACCTGGCCCGTCGCGAGCAGGCGCTCGACAAACGCGCGATTTCGTCGCATGATGGCTCCCATGCGACGACGCACGTTGTTCACCGCCGCCCTACCGGCCTTCGCCGCCGCACAGGCGATCACCGATGGCACGGCTACCACTGCCGAAGTCATCATCGACCGTCCCGCCAGCGGCAAGCCGCACTCCGGGAAGGTGCTGGCCGCCATCCAGCCGCACGCCGACGACATCCCGCTGTTTGCGGGCGGCACGGTGGCCAAACTGATCGCCGAGGGCTACACGGGCCACCTGATCCGCATGACGAACGACGACATGGCCGGCCCGGGCACCATCGGCGACACGGTGCTGGCCAATGAAAAGGATAACGCCGCGGTCGCCCGTATCCTGGGCCTGCAAAAGGTCTTCAACCTGAACTACAGCAATCACCAGATGGACCAGGAGTCGACGCTGGAGATCCGCGCGCGGCTGATCTTCCTTTTCCGGCTGCTGCGTGTGGACACGGTCATCTGTTACGACCCGTGGGGCCACTACGAGGAGAATCCCGATCACTACGTCACGGCCAAGGCGGTGGAGGCCGCCTGCTGGATGGCCGGCGGATCGAAGGACTATCCCGAGCATTTCGAAGCCGGACTGAAGCCGCACGGCGTCAGCGAGAAGTACTACTTCGCCCGCGGACCGCAACTGGTCAACCGCGTGGTGGACATCGCGCCCTTCGTGGAGAAGAAGGTGGAGGCAAACCGCTCGAACGTGGCGCAGGGCCCGGCGGGCTCAAACGGCGCGCGGCTGCGGCGCAGCCTGGCCGAGAAGGGCTTGCGTCTGCCGGCGCTGGGAGAGAACGACGAAGCGGCAAGCGACAATTACATCCGCCACATCCTCATGCAACGGGACATGGAGGCGGGACGCAAGTACGGGTTGGCCTATGCCGAACCGTTTCACTACATCGGCCCGCCGGCCGATCTGGTGGGGGATTACGTAAAGAAGCACGCCGTGCCGTTGCGCTGACCCGCTTGTCATTTCTCCGCGGAGATGACTTGCAGATCCGTCTGCCCGGCGCCCTTGAATCGCGCCGAGGTCTTCTTGGCCACCGTGATGCGGCCGTGGACATCGCGCAGCGGCTTGACGCCTCGAGCGTCGTCGTAGACCACGGCCGGGCGATTGACGGCGTCGTAGACGCGGCAGTCTTCGAAATCGACGCCCCCCGGGTCGCTGGAGACTTCGGCGCGCCGGGCCTCCAACAACACAGGGACGCGCTGCCCCCAGTATTCGGGCGCAGGGGAGGTCCAGGGCGACTTCCAGGCACAGCGCACGAAGCGCACGCGGACGCCGGCGGCGGACTTGTCGTAGACCTTGGCGCCTTCGCGGCCGGTGTTCTCGCTGGTGGAGTCGATGAATTCGACCAGACCCTGCGGGCCTTTGTCGCCGGCAGCGCCCACCACCATGCCGGCGTGGCCGCCCAGGTTCAGCGCGGCGACAGCGGCGGGATCCATGCCCGGCTCGCCCATGCGGGAGTGGCAGTTCTCGAAGCGGACAGAGACCGGCGCGGATGCCTTGGTGAGGGGCTTCAGGTAGACCAGGATGGCGTGGCCGCGGTTGGAGATGAAGCGGCAGTTGCGGACGACGCAGTTCACCAGCCGGTCGGTTTCGACGTCGGGCTCGAAGTCGATACCGGCCTCGGGGGCGGTGCCCCAGGTGCCGGAGAAGACGCTGTTTTCCACCAGCAGGTTGACGGCGCTGATGACGCTCATGCCCTGGCGGTGGTTGTCGTGGGCGACCACGTCGCGGATGACGATGTCCTCGCTGTAATGCAGGTTGGCGCCGCCGGCGACGTAGAAGCCATCGCCGCCGGAGCTTTCGACGCGCAGGCCCTCGACCCTGACGCGGCGGCAGCCTAGGATGGAGACGCCCATGCGCCACTCGGCCTTCTTGTAGTCGGGGCCCTGGTAGTCCAGCTTGCGCATGCGCAGGGTAGCGCCGTAGCCGCGAATGACAAGGTCACTGACGCCGGAGGCGGTGAAGAGGCTGTCGCCGCCGCCCTTGAATTCGCCTTTCTTGGCCAGCACAAGAACACCGGGCTCGAAGACGAGCTCCTGGCTGCCGCGCAGGCGCACTGGGCGGATGATCCACGGCGCGCCGACCATGGGAACCACCACTTTCTTGGCGCCTGAGTCGATGGCGGCCTGGAGCGCTTCAGTAGCATCATCTTCTTTGAAACCCCACCAGGCGGCGTTGGCGGTGGTGCGTTTCCCAGCGGCGACTTCCTGGACGGCGGCGGGGTCGGCCCACTGGCCCCATGCGGCGGCACAGAGAGCCACGGCGGCGAGGATCGTTCTCAGCATCTCTACACAATCCGGCAGCGCGGGCCCCGCGTCAAGCCGGTCCGCGATAAGCTTATTCACTCATGATCCATGTCAATACGCGCTGGCCGGCGGTCCTGCTGCCGATGCTTTCGCTTTCCATCGGCTGGGGGATTCGCGGCAACTTCGGCCACGAGGCCGGGGCGATGCTGCCGGGGGCGCTGTGCGCTCTGGCGGTGTGCCTGTTTTCCGGCCGCGAGGACTGGCGGGCGCGGGCGCCCTACTTCGCCATGTTCGGCGCGCTGGGCTGGGCGTTCGGCGGCTCCATCGCCTACATGCCGCCGCTGGGTTACACACACAGCGGCCACTGGCCGACGCAGGTGTACGGCTACCTGGCGATGTTCGTAATGGGCTTCCTGTGGGCGGGCATGGGCGGCGCGGGCACGGCCTACGCGGCCACGGAGGAGCGCGGGCGGCTGGCGGCGATCTTCAAGCCGCTGTGCTTCATCTTCGCGCTGTGGGCGGCGCAGTACTTCTGGCAGGACGACTTCACGGCGTGGTACGAGCGCGCACGCGGCGCAGCGTCGTCGGACGGCAGCGATTTCCGGCAGAGGGATCCGTTCTACTGGCTCGACTCGGAATGGGTGGAGGCGTTGCTGGCACTGGTGGGGCTGTGCGCGTTCGACCTGTGGGAGCGGCGGTTTCGCGGGGCGTGGAAGCTGATCCCGTTCGCGGCCGGGGGTGCGGCGGCGGGGTTCGGCGTGCAGCGAGCCCTCGAAGCTCTGGGCTGGCTGGCGCCGTTGCTGGCGCTGGTGGTTCATCCGCAGGGCGACCCGGCGCTGCACGATCCGGCGCAGATGCTCTACAACTTCCCGCAGGTGTTCTTTGACCTGGCGGCGCACATGGGCTGGATGATCGGAGCGGCGGCTGGAGCGGCTGTTTACTTCAGGCGATATGGCCGTTGGGGAAGCGGGTCGTCGCTGCTGCTGCACATCACCTTGGGGAGCCTGGCGGTCTTCCTGATGGGCCCGGTGCTGCTTTCGAGCCTGTTGCGGGATTTCGGCGGCTTCCGGCTGATGCCGCCACGGGGGGACAGTTGGGCGAACATTCTTGGAGCGTTCATCGGCATGGCCATCTACATGCGGCGCAACGGCCTGCTGCCGGTGGCGCAGGTGGCGGTGATCTCCGGCGTGCTGGGCGGGCTGGCGCTGCCGGTGGCTCAGTTTGTGAAGCAGCTTGCGTTCATGGTGGGCAACCCGGTGATCACGACGGACGCGGCGACGGTGGAACGGTGGGCCCACTGGCACAAGACCAACTGGCACAGTCTGGTGACCGAGCAGGGTGTGGGGCTGCTGTACGGGCTGGCGATCGCGCTGCCGATGGCGGCGCTGGCGGCGCGGCTCAGCCCGCATCCGGATGCTCCGCGAGAGGGCCGTTGGACGGCGGCGTTTGCCTGCTTCTTCACGCTGAACGTGATCACCTACATCAACCTGGTGAAGAACGTAAACGACTGGACGCGGGAGCAGGCCGGAGGTTTCCGGGCGGTGCCGGCTGTGATGAAGGCGCCTCTGCTGGGATACGAGCTTTCCGCGCTGGCGTGGTTCAACATCGTGTTTCTGATGTTCGCTGTGGCGACGGCGCTGCTGCTGCGGGCCCAGCTTCGCCGGCCGCTAGCGATGGTACCGGCCTCGTGGCTTGGCCGCGGGCAGCTCTTGTACGTGGTGTTGTTGTGGATCATGGTGATCGGCAACTTCGAGCGGGCGCTGGTCCACTTCGCGCACCAGCGGCTGGTGACGGAGGCGGTGATCTTCGTCAACGCGCTGATCGCCACATACCTGCTGCTGGCCTGCGGGCGGGAGGAGGCGCGGGTGGCGGCTGTAGAGACTCGATCTCTGGCGGCCTTGACCAGGAGGACCGTGCTGGCCGGCGTGGGGGCGCTGTGCGTGTTGACAGTTGCCTTCACGGGCGTGGTGCAAGCGGTGTATGGGGACAAGCACGACGGCTGGGGGCGGAGAAACCTGCGGCTGGGGCCGGAGGCCGACTGGCGCATCCATCCGATCCTGAAGGACAAGCGGCACTTCTGAGGCCCGGCTAGCGCATATAATGACTGATTCCGCGCGTGGCGGCATCAACCCATGATTCCCAATCCTGCTCTTGGCGTGTTCTTCCACTGGCTCGGCGGCCTGGCCTCCGGCAGTTTCTACGTTCCATTCCGCGGCGTAAGGCGCTGGGCATGGGAGACGTACTGGCTGGTGGGCGGTTTTTTCAGTTGGATCATCATGCCGTGGTCGATGGCGTTTCTGCTGACCAACGACGTGATGGCGGTGCTGAAGGAGGCTCCGGCGAGCACGTGGTTCTGGGCCTACATCTTCGGCGTGCTGTGGGGCTTCGGGAACGCGACGTTCGGGTTGACGATGCGATATCTGGGGATGTCGCTGGGGATGGCGGTGGCGCTGGGATACTGCGCGGCGTTCGGCACGCTGATGCCGCCGATCTTCGACGGCGTCTTCTTCAGCAAGATCATGCAGACGCAGTCCGGGCAGGTGATCCTGTTCGGGATTGGGGTGTGCCTGATGGGGATCGCGCTGGCGGGCATGGCGGGCATCTCCAAGGAGCGCGAGCTGCCGGAGGAGAAGAAGCAGGCGGTGATCAAGGAGTTCAGCCTGAAGAAGGGGCTGATCGTGGCGACGATTTCGGGCGTGTTGAGCGCCTGTTTCTCGTACGGGCTGGCGGCGGGGGACCCGATCAAGGCGATCACGATGCGGCACGGCACGGGAGCGATCTGGCAGGGGCTGCCGGTGCTGATCGTGGTGCTGCTGGGCGGATTCACGACGAACTTCTGCTGGTCTGTCTACCTCAACGTCCGGAACAAGACGGGGCACCAGTATTTTGCGCCGATGACGAGGCCGGCGGCGGAGGGCGAAGAGGCGGTGCGGGTACCGATGCTCCCCAACTACATTTTCAGCGCCATGGCGGGCATCACGTGGTACCTGCAGTTCTTCTTCTACAGCATGGGCGAGACGCAGATGGGGGCCTACAAGTTTTCGAGCTGGACGCTCCACATGGCGAGCATCATCATCTTCTCGACGCTGTGGGGCATCGTGCTGCACGAGTGGCGCGGTTGCAGCCGGCGGACGATCCGGCTGGTGGTGGCGAGCATCGCGGTGCTGGTGGCTTCGACCATCGTGGTTGGGTACGGCAACTACCTGGGGAGCGTGGGGGGGCGGTAGGGGCCGGGAGACGCGATCGGGTGTTTTCAGCAACTTAGGGGTCGGGCGGCCCACAAAGACGAACACAGTGCGTGGAGGCCCAGCACCGGCAGGGATAGGGAAGCCGGCTA
>JACRKW010000246.1 GCA_016215215.1 Acidobacteriota bacterium | reverse complement strand
TCACGCGCCGCCCGGCCTTGGCCGGTCGGCGCTTTTCATTTTTCCGGGGGTGAGCATTGGCAACCCGATCACATACCAGCTTCAAGAAACGGCAGAAGGAAATGGCGCGGCTCGAAAAGCGCCAGGACAAGGCCACCAAGAAACTGCAGCGCAAACAAGACAAGGAAGCCGGCATCACGCCGCCGGACGACGACGACAATCCCTTCGATTTCGCCGGCGCCGACTCCGGTGACGATGCCGCGGGGGATTCCCCCATCGCCGCTGAATCCCCACGCTGACGCCCGCTACAATAAGAGGCGATGAGCGAAGAGTCCATCCCTCTGCCCCCACCTACATTCGAGTTCCTCGTCCTCAGCCTGCGCATGCAGGCTGAGATGCAGCTCGGCCTGCATCAATACGGAGAGGAGAAACACGAGCCCGACCTGCGCCTGGCGCGCCACTCCATCGACACGTTAGCCATGGTCCAGGAGAAGACCCGCGGCAACCTCAGCCTGGAGGAGCAGCGCCTGATCGACAACTCCCTCACCGAACTGCGCTTCCGCTACCTGCAGGCATTCGAGGCCAAGTCGAAGTCTGCCGGGGAAGCGGGCGCAGGTGGCTGACGCTCCACGGCGCCTGAAGCTGACCGTTCTCGGTTCGGGGACCAGTGTGGGCGTACCCACCATCGGTTGCCACTGCAAGGTCTGCCTCTCGTCCGACCCCCGCGACCGCCGGCTTCGGCCCTCCGTCTGCGTGCGCTGGGACGAGCGCGTGGTCATGATCGACACCGGTCCCGATTTCCGCCAGCAGGCGCTCGCACACGGCATCGAGCGCATCGACGCGGTGCTCTACACACACGCACACGCCGACCACATCCTTGGCCTCGATGATCTGCGCCCCTTCAACTTCCACCAGAAGGAACCGATTCCCATCCACGCGTCGGAGTTCACCATGGGTGTGATCCGCCGCGTCTTTTCATATATCTTCCACGATGGCCCCACCGAGTCCTCGCGGCCGCGCATTGTGCCGCACCTGTTCGACGGCGCGCCCATCGACGTGGACGGTGTCCGGTTCCTGCCCGTCCCCGTGCGCCACGGGACAGGCGAATGCCACGGCTTCCGCTTCGGCCGAATGGCTTATCTCACCGATCACAGCGAGATCCCGGAAGAGTCCCTGAGGCTGCTGGAGGGTCTCGACGTGCTGTTCCTGGACGCGCTGCGGTACAAGCCACATCCGACTCACTCCACAGTCGACCACAGCCTGAAGACCGTTGCGCGCCTGCAGCCCCGGCTCACCTACTTCACCCACATCTCGCACGACCTGGCGCACCAGCGCGCCGAGAGCCTGCTGCCTGAAAACGTGCGCCTGGCCTACGACGGTCTCGAGATCGAGATGGAGATGGGAGCGACGCCGTGAGCCGCCTGCACATCTTCCGCGGCCTGGAGGAGGCGCGCCAGGGCTTTGCGCCCTCGGCTGTCACCATCGGCAACTTCGACGGGGTGCACGTGGGCCACCGCGAGCTGATGCGGCGCACGCGCCGCATCGCCGGTGAGCTGGGCGTGAAGCCCTCCGCGCTCACCTTCCACCCTCACCCCACCACCATCGTCGCGCCCGAGCGCGCGCCGCGGCTGCTCACCACGCCCGACGAGCGTTGCGCCCTGATGGCCGCAGAGCGGATCGAGCAGGTGCTGATCATGCCCTTCGACCGCCAGGTGTCTTCCCTGTCGCCGGGCGAGTTCTTCGAACGCGTCCTGGTGGGCGATCTTGGCGCGCGCGCCGTCATCGTCGGCGGCAACTTCAGATTCGGTCGCGGACAGGCGGGCCACACCGGGGACCTGGAGGCGCTTGGCCTACGCTTCGGCGTGCAAATCGAGATTGTGCCTCTGCTGGAGTGCCGCGGCGTCCAGGCCTCTTCCTCCGAGATCCGCCGGCTGCTCGCGCGCGGGCTGGTGAGCAAGGCCAACCGGCTGCTGGAGCGGCCTTACTCGCTGGCCGGCAGCGTCGTCGCCGGCGCGGGCCGCGGCTCGCGCGAGACCGTGCCCACGTTAAACCTTGAAACGTCGTCTCTGGAGGATTCCACCTCCGCCCTGCCCGAGGTGGGCGTCTACTTCACGCGCACAGAGGATCTGGACGGCGCGCGCCGCTGGGAGTCCATCACCAACGTGGGCTACCGGCCGACATTTGAAGGCCACCACCTGACGATCGAAACGTTCCTGATCGACGGTCTGGACGAGCCCGCCCCGGCGCGCATCCGGCTGGAGTTCCTCCGCCGGGTCCGTCCCGAGCGGCGCTTCGCGTCCCCTGCCGATCTGCGCACCCAGATCCTGGCCGACGTCGAACAGGCACGGGTCTTCTTCCGGCGGCTGCGCCGCTTCGCGCCGGAGTCAGCCGGACCGGGGCGGGCGCGCTGAATCGTGGTGCGATGGCCGGAAGCGATCCAGCGGCCGTCTGGCGTTATACTTCCAACAGGAGACCCAGCCATGGCGGACCCGACCGTCAGCGAGAGAATCCAAGAAATGCGTGAGGCGATCGTGCAGATTGCCGCCAAGCACGGCGCGACTCAGGTGCGGCTCATCGGTTCCGTGGCAAGGGGCGAAGCCCGCCCGGACAGCGACGTGGATCTGCTTGTCACCTGGTCGGAAGGGACCAGTCTCCTGGACCAGGCAGCGCTCATGCTGGAACTGGAAAGGCTCCTGGGCAGGAAGGTCGACATCGCCAGTGACGGATGGGTGAAGCCCTCGATCAGGGATTCGATCTACGAGGATGCCATCGCCCTATGAGGAGCGATGCGGATCGCCTGGGCGACATCCTCGAGAGCATCGCAAGAATCAATGGACGGCTCACGAATGACGCCGCTGCGTTTCAAGCGGACGAGATGCTCCAGGTCTGGGTGATTCATCATCTCCAAGTAATTGGTGAGGCAACGCGCGGACTGTCCCAATCCCTTAGAGAAGGCTATCCCGAGGTGCCGTGGCCGGAGATCATCGCGTTGAGGAATATCCTAGTGCACGAGTACTTCGGCCTCAACATGAACCAGGTCTGGACCATGACTCAACGAGACCTCCCTGAACTTGAGAAGCAGATCCAGCAGATCCATTCACAGATCACCGCCGGACCCGGCTCGGACCGCTGAGGATGATGAGAGAGAAGCCTCGTTCACTGGTGTTCATCAGCGGCTAATCTCTGCCCCTCGGCCAGCCGCGCTTCACCGCAGTGCCAGCCAGGTGGCGGCGCCGACGCTGAACATCGCCGCGAAACCGGCCGCTACCACGCGGCCGAGGGCGGCGCCGCCGGCGTGGAAGGCCAGCACCGTTTTCAGCACGGCGTTGGAGGCCAGGGCGGCCAGCAAGGCGGCTACGGCGGTTTCGGGGGTCGCGCGGAGGTCCCGCAGTATGCCGCTCAAGGTGAAGGCGATGGCGTCCACGTCGACCGAGCCGCCGACGACGCTGGAGGCGTACAGCCCTGTTACGCCGAACTCCGCGGTGGATGCCCGAGCGGCGAAGCGGACGGCGGCAAACAGCGCTCCGAACTTCATCGCCGGCGTGAGCCGGAAGGGGTTGGCCAGCGGCAGGGGCGCACCGTGATCCGGGTCAACAGCCGCACCGCGCATCAGCCACATGGTGGCCAGGCAGCCGGCGGCAGTCATGGCCGCCAGCACCGGCAGGCAAGCCGCCATGAGCGGCCCGCCGGCGATCCAGAGTAGAGCCAGAACACGCGGGAACTGCACGGTATTGGCCAGTACGGTGGCCATGGCCAGCTCGCGTCCCCGCGCGGGCTGCTCCTTGGCCTGCCGGGCAAAGGCCAGGGTGGCGGCCGTCGTCGAACCGATACCGCCCACCACAGCCGTTAAACGCAGACCCTTTTCCGCGCCCAGGAACTTTTGCAGGAAGTAGCCCAGGTAAGAGATCGAACAAACCAGGATCACGAACATCCACACGCGCCGCGGGTTCAGAAAGTCATAGGGCCCGAAGGCCCCGTCGGGCAGCACGGGGAGGACGACGAAGACCACGGCCAGAAACCGCAAGGTGTCGAAGTACTCACGCTCGGTCACGGTTTCCACGAAGAACTTCCGTAGCGGCTCGCGCGCTTCCAGGAACAGCGCCAGGATCACGGTGAGCGCAATGGCCAGCGGCGCCCCCCACTCAATCTGCGGCGTGGCGGTGAGCACGCAGAGCAGGAATGTCACCACGCAGACAATCTCGGTGGTGATGCCGGTGCGGTTGGGCGTCTGCATGCGGAACAGCCCCACCAGGGCGGTGAGCGACAGGAGCGCGGCCACGGTGAGCCAGGGCTGGTTCAGGATGCCGCATAGCCCGCCGGCCAGTCCGATGCTGATGAAGTCCCGCAGGCCGGCGTGGAGCTCCTCGCGGTCCGACTCGCGCTCGATGCCAACCACCAGCCCGATCAACAGCGATTCCCCCATGGCGATCCAGGCCGGCTGCAGGTGATCCATAGGCTCCCGAGCCCTATTCTTGCTGAAAGCTCTGTCACTTTCAACTGAAGCCGCCATTCCGTGTTGCGGCGCACCGGACTTCACGGAGATAACCCCGCTCCAGACGCGATGCGTAGTTGCATCGGTCTGGCTGCGTGCTCAAGAGACCAGGCGGCCGTCACGATCTCTGATGCAATCCGGTCCTGGCGATCTTCGCCCGCAGGCCGCGCATCCCTCCCGTGATAGGATCAGGCAGAAAAACGTGGGGGTGATCCGGTGAAACTAGCCATTGACGGCGGCCCGAAGGCCGTCACCAACGTGCTGCCGAAGTGGCCGCAATTTGACGAAAGCGCCATCGCATCCGTCGAGGAGACGTTGCGCTCCGGCAAGGTGAACTACTGGACCGGCCGCAAGGGCATGGAGTTCGAGAAGCGCTTTGCTGCCTGGCAGGGGAGCCGGTTCGCCATCAGCACGGCCACGGGCACCGCGGCGCTGCACACCGCCCTCAGCGCGCTTGGCATCGGGCCCGGCGACGAGGTCATCGTCCCCAGCTACACGTTCATTGCGTCCAGTTTTTCGGTGGTGCAGGCCGGGGCGATCCCGCGCTTCGCCGACGTCAACCTCGACGACCATTGCATCAGTGTCGAATCGGCCGGGAAGCTCGTCACCGCTCGCACGCGCACCATCATGCCCGTACACCTCTATGGCAACGTCTGCGACATGGACGCCGTGAACGACTTCGCGCGCCGTCACGGCCTGTTCGTCATTGAGGACAACGCGGAGGCCTTCGGCGGCGAATACAAGGGTCGCAAGACGGGCACGCTGGGCCACATCGCCGGCTGCAGCTTCTGCCAGAACAAGACCTTCACCACCGGCGGCGAAGGCGGCATGGTGACCACCGACGATGAAGAGCTGGCCTGGAACGCCCGCAGTTTCCGCGACCACGGCTACGACGTGAAGGAGCGGCTGAACCTGCTGGAATTGGAGCAGAAGCTGCCCTACATCCACAACCTGGCCGGGTGGAACTACCGCATGACGGAAATGCAATCCGCTATCGGTCTGGCCGAGCTTGATCGCATCGGCACCTGGAACATGCCGGCGCGCCGGCGCAACGCCGCCATCATCATGGACGCCCTCCGCGGCCGGCCCGAGGTGCGATTCCTGCCCATCGACACGCCGGAGCGCCGCAACGGTTTCTATGTGCTGGCGTTCTCATTAAACATTGAGCGGATGAACTGCGACATTCAGCAGTTTGTGAAAGCCGCGGGCGCCGAGGGCGCGCCCTGCTGGAAGGTCTTCTGGCCGCAGTGTCACACCGAGAAGGCGTTTCAGGAGCATCGCGCTTTCGGGCGCTCCGGCTTCCCGTTCCGGTCATCGGAGTACACCACGCCCTCCAGCGCCGACTACTCCAAGGTTGATGTGCCCAACTCGCTCTGGCACGAAACCCACACCTTCACCTGCTTTGCCTATCCGACCTTCAGCGAGGAAGACTGCCGCCAGATCGCCGCGGCGCTGGTGAAGGTCATCGAGGCCTACTCTTCACGATGACCGCCAGCAGGGCGATGAGGGCGAACTGCGCGGCGGGCTGCCAGCCGACCAGGCGCAGGCCGAAAGTGGCGGCGCCGCGGCCGCAGAGCCAGGGCAACAGCATGCCGCCGCAGAGCGCGAGCGTCAGCAGCAGGCCAATGACGGTGCCGGAACGCTGCGGGTAGCGGGCGCCGGCGATGCCCAAGGCCGTGGTGAAGACGCCGGCCATGCTGACGCCTGTGAGGACCACCGCCCCGGAGGCCGCCAGAGGGCTGGGCGAGAGGGCGAGCCAGACGCAGCCTAGCGCGGCCACAGCCGCGCTCAATGCGATGACCCAGTGCGGCTCGGCGCGGTGGAGCAGACGGCTGAGCGCGAGGCGCGAAACCATGATGCTGCCCCACAGCAGCGCCTGGAGCATCAATGCCTGCTGCATTCCGGCGCCGAGTCCAGTGGTCAGGTAAGTAGACAGGTAGCCGCCCAACAGGAACTCGTTGCCCGATTGCAGGAACAGCAGCGCACCCAGCAGCAGCACGAAAGGAGACCGCAACATGACAGGCATCTCGTCGAGAGGGAGCTTGTGAGTGGTCTTCGGCGGCCTGTGGCGGAGCGCCGACGCGTAGGCGGCAGAGAGGCCACAAAGCACGGCCGCACCGGCCAGAATTGCGTCGAGTCCCAGGCGGCTCAAGAGCCAGCCCGAGGCAAAGGGCAGCAGCAGCGCGCCGAAGCCGAAGAAGAAACCGAGCAAGTTCAGCGCCGCCGCCTTGCTCCGCTCATCGTCGTGGAGATCGGCGATCAGCGTGTTCGCACCGGCGTTCAGCATCCCTCCGCCGAAGCCCAGCACGCCCACGGCCGGCAGCAGGTCGCCATACACGGCGGCCTTCATGACCATGACCAGCGCCGAGCCTACCAGCACGGGTCCAAGCGCCAATGGAACGCCCATGCCGAAGCGGTCCAGCACCGGACCGGTGGTCAACACCGCCACCAGCATGGCGAAATTCATCACCAGGAACAGAGCGCCCGCTTGAGCCATGTCGAAGCTCAGACGGGAGGCCAGCACCGGCAGCACCGCGCCCAACAGCGCCGCCACCATGCCGAAAACGAATATCGCAGCAAAACCCGCCGCCGAAAGCGCCGCCGGCGCGTCACGCCGCATCGTGGTCCCTCGGCGTGCGGCTGTACAGCATGCGCGTGTAGGTGTCGAAGACGCGCAGGTTGTGGTCCTTCTCGACGCCAGCGACGTTGGGGGAGACGAAGGTGGTCAGGTCAAATCCGCGCGCGGCAAGCCGCGCTCCGGTTTCGGCCACCAGGGCCATGGCGATGAACACCGCGGCCATGGTGGAGCCTGCGGCGACTTTTTCGGCTCGGCCGACGTCCACCTGCGAATCCTCCGGCGCCACGCAGTTGTCGAGAGCGATGTGGCCCACGTCGCTCAATCGTTTGCCCGAGGAGTGCGTCGCGGCGGCGATGGCCGCATTGGCGTGCGAGGAGACCGTGATCACGGTGAGCCCGCGCTGTTCGGCATAGAGCGCGCACTCCACCGGCGCTGCGTTGAGCCCGCCGTGTGAGAAGACGACCATGCAATCACCCGGATCCAGCGGCCAGCTTTGCAGGAACTGTTTGATGTAGCCTTCGCTGCGCTCCAGCCACAGCAGTTCACGCGCTCCTCCGGGTCCGACGACGTTCCACCACATCAGCCGCGGGTCATAGAGCGGCACGAAGCCGACGAAGCTGCCGTAGCGCGGGAAGACGTCCATCACGGGGATCACCGAATGGCCGCTGCCGAACAGGTAGACACGCTTGCGCGCCGCGATGGCCTGCGCCATGGCTTCGCCGGCCTGTTCGAGCTTGGCCGCCTGTGTCGTATGGATGGATCCGAGCACTCCGCTGATCTGCTGATAGTAGTTCTTAGCCGACATCTATGCCTTCACTTTCTGTATGAATCCCGCACGCCAGCAACGCCAGGCGCGCCGCGCCGAAGAGCCCGGCGTCAGCGCCGAGCGTGGTCCTTTCGATTCTCGTCCTGGCGAAGGCCAGCGGCTGCGCCCAGCGCGCGGCGCGGCAGCGGATCTCCTCCGTCCAGGGAAACTCCGATTGAAGCACGCCGCCGCCCAGCACGACCATCGCCGGGTTCAGCGTGCTGATCAGGTTGGCCACGCCCATGGCGGTGTACTCGGCCGCCTGGTCGAGCGCCGCCCCGCGCTCCAGAGCCGGTCCCGCGGATTCGCTCTCCCAGCAACCGGTGCGGGCGTATGAATCCTTCCACTCGCAGGTGAGGGCGCTCCAGCCCACCGCGCCGGCGATGCCGTGAGCGCCGCGAATCAGCCTGCCTCCGGCTAGAATGCCCGCGCCGATGCCCGTGCCGATGGCCACAAAGACGACATCCCGCAGGCCGCGCGCCGCGCCCAGCCACTGCTCGCCCAGGACGTATCCGGAGCGGTCGCTGTCTATGGTGATGGCGCGGCCGAGACGGTCTTCGAGTTCGGCGCGCAAGGGAACCTCGTCCATCCCCCAAAGATTGGGCGCCCAGGCACGACCGCTCTCAGTGTCATAGATGCCGGGAACGATGACTCCGACGCCGGCGGCTCCGCCCGCAAGGCCAGCTACACGTGCCGCGGCGCCCTTGTAATCGCGCCAAGCAGGCTCGCGGCCGCGTTCGATGATTGAGCCTGAGGCGTCCACCACCGCCCATGCGCTCTTGGTGCCGCCGAGATCGACGGCGAGAACGTGGCTGGAAGGCAAGGCCAACTACTCTTCCTCTTCTTCCCGCTGTCCCACCGTTCGGCGCAGGCTCTCTTCCTGCTTGGACCGGCGGCCGGGCAGCAGGATGATGCGGTAATCCTTCCAGTTGCTGATGACCAGGAAGACGGCGAACAGCACGCTGCTCAGGGTGACCAGCGTTACCGCGACGATGGCCAGAATGTGGGCCCAGCCGCGGCCCGGCGGGTTGAAGAAGAACTTCTCGAAATCCCGGCCGAAGTTCATGCCGAAGTAGCCGGTGACCATGGCGCCGCCGCCGAGGATCATGCTCAACATGGCCAGGCGGTTGATGGATTCGGTGCTGCGCAACTGGTAGGTGCGGTCGAGCGTATCGTTGAGCTTGCCGATCTCCTGCTCGATCTCGGACTTCATCGAGGTCAGCCGGTAGGCCTCGCATTGCATCTGGAAGTGCTCGATCTCCTCGTCCTTGTTGGCGAGCTCGCTGAAGTACCAGTAGTTGGAGAAGAGATTGAACTCGGCCATCAGGCCGCCGACGCGGCGCGTGTCTTCCTCGGTCACCTTGGTCACGCCAAAGCGTTTGGAAAGCGTCCGCGAAACCAGCGCCGTGCGCTCGCTGAAGTCGAGCAGCGTGGCGCGGTAGAAGAGCGCCACGATGACGGTGAGGTAGTAGCGCGACATGAACATGCGGTGGACCAGGAAGCCCTCCTGCAGAAGGTGTTCGTCGCAGTCAAAGCGGCCCATCACCAGGCTGACGTTGGAGTAGCTGGAGAAGCCGTAGAGCGTGCCCTGGTGCGCCCAGCGGCGGTAAACGCTATTGCGTAGTCCGTCGCGGGTGAAGTCGCTCTCATAGCGGTAGTCCTCGCCCCAGCGGTCCACCCACAGGAAGCGGGACATCAGGATTTCGTAGTCTTCGCTCTGATCGAAGTCGGGGCCAACGCTTGCAGGATCGATGGAGAGGTAGGAATAGACGATCATGCGCTCGTCGAGTATCGGCTCGAACTCCTGCGTCGTGTAGTTGAGGAAGTAGAGCAGCTCGGTGATGGTGCGGGTGAGCGGCGGGAGGAAGCCGCGCATGGCGCACTTCTGGAAGGTCTCCTCGACGACGACGACGGGATCGCCGCCGCCTTCCAGCGTGAGCGCCAAACGGTTGGGCGTGCGGCCTTCACGCAACTGGCGGCCGCTGGAGGGGTAGACCTTGCGCATCATCTCGTTGATCCACAGCGCTTCGCGAACGCTGAGGTGAGTGGACTCGACTCCGAGGGTGAGGATGCCGATGCCGTTGGCGAAGAGGAACAGGCGCAGGTCGGTGACGCGTACGCGGGCCGAGCGGCCGCGGGCGTCGGAGGCCTCGAAGATCAGTTGCCGGCCGGTCTCGCCGAGATGATGGAGCGGGATCTGGTAGCAACGGAGCATGTTTTCGCTCTCGCCGCTTTCAGCCGCGAAGCTGTCGCCGGTATCGAAGAAGACGCGGCGGACAAAGGGATGGAAAAAGACCATGTCCTGGTAGGCGTAGGAATCCATGTCGAAGCGCTTGAGCGCGTCGCGCTGCCAGGCGCCGAGCTTGCCGGCGACGGGCGAGCCGGCGGCATGGCCGTGGTCGGCGATCCACTCGTCGAGGCCGTCGATCCAGTGGTCGCGTTTCCCCCACACGCGCTGGTGGTCCTTGAGCACAGCTTCCTTGTCCACCGAGAAGGGGAACATGAAGTAGGTGTGCAGATGCAGCGCCTGTGGTTCCATCGCGTGCGATTATAGCAGGCGGAGCCATGAAACTAGCTGTCATCACCGGAGCCTCAAGCGGGCTGGGAGAAGTGTTCGCGCGGCGGCTCGCCGCGCAAGGCTGGCAACTGCTGCTGGCGGCGCGCAGGGCGGAGAAGCTGGAGGCGATCAGGCGCGAGCTGGGCGATGGCGTGGAGTGCTTCCCGTGCGATCTGGCGAGCACGGAGGAGGCGGAGCGCCTCGCGCGGCGGCTGGAAGAGCTGGAGCCGGAGCTGCTGGTGAACAACGCGGGCTTCGGCACGATGGGCAAGTTCCACGAGACCGCGTACGAGCGGCAGGCGGCGATGGTGAACGTGCATGTGCTGGCGACGATGCGGCTGACTCGCGCGGTGCTGCCGGGGATGGTGGCACGCGGGCGCGGCGCGGTGATCAACGTGAGCTCGGTGGCGGGCTTCTTCCGCAGCGCGGGCAACGTGAGCTACTGCGCGACGAAGGGTTGGATGAACGACTTCACCGAGGGGCTGCGGATCGAGCTGGACGCGGTGGGCTCGCCCGTGGTGGTGCAGGCGTTATGTCCGGGCTTCACCTACACGGAGTTCCACGACACGCTGGGCGTGGACCGGAAGATGATTCCGGGCCTGCTTTGGATGGATGCGGGCTACGTGGTGGACGAGTCGCTACGGGCGCTGGAGCGCGGCGAGCTGTTTGTCATCCCGAACTGGAAGTACCAGTTCGCGGCGGCCTTCGCCGAACTGCTTCCCGTCTCCTGGAGGCTGGCGCTGGCGAAGGCCAGCCCGCACAAGAGGGGCAGGACGTAGGGCCGCGAGGGTGAGCGCGCGGGTACCCCCTCCCTAACGGTCGGGGCTCTGACGGTCGGGGCTCTGACGGTCGGGGCTCTACTTGGCGAGCTGGCGGAGGACGTAGGGGAGAATTCCGCCGGAACGGAAGTAGTCGAGCTCGCGGGGCGTGTCGATGCGGACCTTGGCCTGGAAGGTCTTCCCGTCCGCCTTGACGGTGGCCAGGGGCCCGAGAACATTTTCGATGGAATATGTTTCAAAGCCGGTGAGGCCGAGAGACTGGCGGGTTTCGCCGTTGATGAATTCGAGCGGGAGGACGCCCATGCCGATCAGGTTGGAGCGGTGGATGCGCTCGTAGGACTCGGCGATTACGGCTTTGACGCCGAGCAGAGCGACGCCCTTGGCGGCCCAGTCGCGTGAGGAGCCGGAGCCGTACTCCTTGCCGGCGACGATGATGAGCGGGGTGCCGGCGGCCTGGTATTGGACGCTGGCGTCGAATATGGAGAGGACCTCGCCGCCGGGGCTCATGGCGGTGGAGCCGCCCTCGACGCCGGGGACGAGTTCATTGCGCAGGCGGATGTTGGCCAGTGTGCCGCGGACCATGACGTCGTCGTTGCCGCGGCGGGAGCCGTAAGAGTTGAAGTCCTTCTGCTCGACGCCGCGCGCGAGGAGGAACTTGGCCGCCGGGCTGGTCTTGGCGATGTTGCCGGCCGGGGAGATGTGGTCGGTGGTGATGGAGTCGGCCAGCATGGCGAGGACCCGCGCGCCGCGGATGTCCTCGACGGGGGCGGCGGGGTCGCGCATGGATTCGAAGTAGGGCGGGTGCTTGATATAGGTGGAGGCGGGGTCCCAGGCGAAGGTGTCGCCTTCGGGCGTCTTCACCGACTGCCACATGAGATCGCCCTCGAAGACCTTGCCGTACTGGGCCTCGAACATTTCAGGTCGGACGCAGGACTGAACGGCGTCGAGGACCTCCTGGGTGGTGGGCCAGATGTCGGCCAGGAAGACGGGCTGGCCGTCCTTGCCGGCGCCGAGGGGTTCGGTGGTGAGATCGATATCGACGCGGCCGGCCAGGGCGTAGGCGACGACCAGGGGCGGAGAAGCGAGGTAGTTGGCGCGGACCTGCGGGTTGACGCGGCCTTCGAAGTTTCGGTTGCCGGACAGGACGCTGGCGACGACCAGTTTGTTGTCGGCGACGGCCTTGGCGACTTCGTCCGGCAGCGGGCCGGAGTTGCCGATGCAGGTGGTGCAGCCGTAGCCGACCAGGTGGAACTTGAGAGCCTCCAGGTAGGGCATGAGACCGGCGGCGTTGAGGTAGTCGGTGACGACCTTGGAGCCGGGAGCGAGAGAAGGTTTGACCCAGGGCTTGACGGTGAGGCCCTTCTCGACGGCCTTCCGGGCGAGGAGTCCGGCGCCGAGCATGACGGAGGGGTTTGAGGTGTTGGTGCAGGAGGTGATGGCGGCGATGACGACTGCGCCGTCGGCGACGACGGGCGTTTCCTGCTTGGGGCCGGTGAGGACGGAGTTGAAGTTGGCCTTCACCTCGGGCAATGTGAGGCGGTCCTGGGGGCGCTTGGGGCCGGCCATGGAGGGGACGACGGAGGCGAGGTCGAGCTCGAGGGTGTCGGTGAAGACGGGGTCGGGCGAGCCGGCGGTGAGGAACATGCCCTGCTCGGAGTAGTAGGCCTCGACGAGATCGATTTGATCCTTGGGCCGGTTGGACATCTTCAGGTAGGCCAGTGTCTGGGCGTCGACGGGGAAGACGCCGATGGTGGCGCCGTACTCGGGGCCCATGTTGGAGATGGTGGCGCGGTCGGCCAAGGGGAG
Organism: Acidobacteriota bacterium; assembly: GCA_016215215.1. GTDB lineage: Bacteria > Acidobacteriota > Terriglobia > Bryobacterales > Bryobacteraceae > Paludibaculum. Next base: position 3,686 of record JACRKW010000246.1, on the reverse strand, counting down.
GTGGAGGACGCCGGGCCCGTAGAACTCGACGAACTTACCGACGACGCCCTTCTTGCGGAGCATCTGGACGACGGTGAGGACCAGGTCTGTGGCGGTGACGCCTTCGCGGAGCTTGCCGTGGAGCTTGAAGCCGACCACCTGGGGCAGCAGCATGGAGACGGGCTGGCCCAGCATGCAGGCCTCGGCCTCGATACCGCCGACGCCCCAACCGACGACGCCCAGGCCGTTGATCATGGTGGTGTGGGAGTCCGTGCCGACGACGGTGTCGGGGTAGGCCCAGCCGTTGGCGGTGAAGACGACGGGGGCGAGGTATTCGAGGTTGACCTGGTGGACGATGCCGGTGCCGGGGGGGACGGCGCGGAAGTTGGAGAAGGTCTTCTGAGCCCAGCGGAGGAGGCCGTAGCGCTCGGAGTTGCGCTGGTATTCGAGCAGGACGTTGTTCTGGAAGGCCTGCGGGGTGCCGAACTCGTCGACCTGGACGGAGTGGTCGATGACGAGATCGACGGGGATGAGGGGATTGGCCTTGCGGGGATCGGCGCCGAGCTTGGCGAGGGCATCGCGCATGGCGGCGAGATCGACGACGCAGGGCACGCCGGTGAAATCCTGGAGGATGACGCGGGCGGGCATGAACTGGATCTCCTGGGCGGCGCCGGAGGGATCCCATTTGGCGACATACTCGATGTCGGTTTTCTTGACAACGACGCCATCTTCCTGGCGCATCAGGTTCTCGAGGAGGACCTTGATGGAGTAGGGGACGCGCTTGAGATCGTAGCCGGCCGAGGACAGGGCGGAGAGCTTGTGGATCTGGTGATCGCGGCCGTTCACGCGCAGGACGGACGCTGAGGAGAAGGAATTAGAGCCGTTCATGGGGATTTCTCTCATTGTAACTTGCTGACAGGCCGGGAGGCCTGTCCCACAATGCGCCTGACAGGCCGGGAGGCCTGTCCCACAGAGCGCCAGACAGGCCGGGAGGCCTGTCCCACAGAGCGCCAGACAGGCCGGGAGGCCTGTCCCACAAAGCGCCAGACTGGCCGGGAGGCCTGTCCCACAGAGCGCCAGACAGGCCGGGAGGCCTGTCCCACAATGCGCCAGGAGGGTTGTGCCACCTAGAAGCTGAGGACGAGGTGCCAGATGTAGAAGTATGCGAGGGCATCGACGTTCTCCCAGACGGTCTTGCAGAGCAGGGGATCACCAGGAATGGAGGGGATCTCCTTGAGTTTTTGCTCCCAGGCGAGGCAGGCGCCGGCGGGGACTTTGCCGGAGGGCCAGGCGGGGGCGGGCGGGCGATCGGCTGGGGGAGGCGGAGGGGGAGCGTCAGAGGGCTGCGACGAATAGACGCCGTACTGACGGGTGAAGTCGGTCATCGCCTTGACGTTTTCGACCGAGGCGTCGTTCTGCATGATGGCGGAGGCGTCCATGATGAAGCCGCCGTTCTGGCCGCAGGTATCGATGAGGAACTTGCACTGGGCCTTGACCTGTTCGGGAGTGCCGAAGGCGAGCATGGCGTTGGGGACGCCGCCGGAGAGGGAGAATTTCGCGCCCAGCTTTTGGGCGCAGAGCGCGGGGTCGCCGCGATCGATGTGGTAGACGATGGAGCCGGCGGGGAGTTCATTGAAGGCGTCAAGATGAGCGTCCCATTTGCCTTCGGCGTAGAAGAGGGTCTGGTTGCCCTGAGCCCAGATGGCTTCGACGATGGGCTTGAGGGTGGGCCAGTAGAGAGACTTGAAGTGCTCGTGGCTGATGAAGGGGACGCAGCCGCGGTGCATCCAGATGGGGATGGGGATGTTGCGGGCGGGGTCGAGTCCGGAGAGGGCGATGAAGCCGAGGTGCGGCATGAGGGCGTGGCAGGCCTTTTCGACTTTATCGGGGATCTCTTTGAGGTCGAAGGCGAGGCCGAGGTAGCCGCGGAACTTGTCGGCGAGGACATCGAGGGGGGCCTTCAACATGCCGGAGATGGCAGAGACGGTGCCGCATTCGTCCTGCATGCGCTGGATCTGGGGGACGAAGGCGTTGAAGTAGTTGGCCATGGCCCAGGTGGACTTGACCAGGGCGAGGTTGCGGCGGTATGGTCCGGCGTCGAACTCGGCGGAGACGCGCGGGAGCCAGGTGTTATAGAGGAAGGCGACGGGATCGTCGATCAACTCGTCGTACTCTTCGCGGCGCATCCAGGCGGTGTCCTGCTCCGGCTCGCGGTACTGGAAGCCGACATCGGGGCCGACGTCGATGCCGGGGATGGCGTAGTAGCGGAGTCCGGCGGCCTGCGCGAGTCCCGTCCAGACGTAGACCATGTTGGGGACGGCGGCGTCCCAATCGAAGGTCTTGCAGCAGGTGATGACGGATTCGAAGGCCTGGTTGTAGTCGTGGGTGACCTGCTGGGCGGTGTGGCCGGAGACGTTGGCAGTGAACTCGGCGGCGAAGGGCCGGAGAGGGACGCGGTCCGGCTTGGCGTTGCGCATGGCGGTGACGTAGCGGTTGAGGCGCTGGGCGTAGAGCTGGCGGGTGTCAATGGACATGGCAGGCTCAGTTATATCAGATGATCGGGTCCGGAGGATTGGATGAGTGGCGCGGGCGCCAGCGGCGGGAGGCTGTGGAAAAAACTGGCGCGGGGCGGGGACGGATTCGTGGGGGCGTGGAATATCTCCTTTGTGCTTAGCATTCACCGGTTTCGTGCCGATTTCGTTTAGAAACGAAGTCGTCGTCCTAACCGATTTTTTGCCAGTGACTTGCGGCGCTTTCGAGGGGTGTTTACCGAGGGGGGTGGCCTGTTGGGGGTGGCGGGGGCTGAGGGAGGAAGAACGGAGGACGAGCGCAGGTGTGGCGAGCGAGCGGGAAGCGGTGCGAATTGTCGAGTGAGCAAGCATCTGATCGTCGAGGGAGAACGTGGCAGACGTTTTGGAGTTGCGGGGGCGGGCGGGGTTGGGGTGGTTGAGGAAGTGGAGTGGAATGAGCGGGATGGGGGGGCTAAGAAAATTCGCATTGGCTGTGATCACTCATGCACCCCTGCGGGAATGCAGGGGTGCAGACGCGGAAAGCGGATCGACGGAGGGACTGGGCCCTCACCACTTTGCAGGTATTGATGTCCAGCCCGGGGCCCAGTTGGCGAGCTTGTCCGTCGTCCCTCCATCCCAAATGTAATTGCCGTCGTAGTCCAGGAACCAGGTTCCCAGATTCACCACGCCGATCTTCGTTCGGCCGTCTCCGTTCCAGTCTCCCGTCACGATTTCCGCGCCGGGCCAGCCCCAGCCGACTTGCTTGTCTCCCGCAGCGATGTTCCAGACATAGTCGCCATCGTAGTCGAGGAACCAGAAGCCGCCCGAGTACACTCCTATCTTCGTGCGGCCGTCGCCGTTCCAGTCGCCGACCACGGTCTGCACACCGGCCCAGCCCCAGCCCACCTGCTTGTCCGGGTTGCCGGGCTGCCACAGATAATCGCCGTTGTAGTCCAGGAACCAGAAGCCGCCGGAGTAGATCCCAATCTTGGTCTTGCCGTCCCCGTTCCAGTCCCCGACCACCGGCGTCGCCCCAGGCCAGCCCCAGCCCACCTTTTTGTCCACCACTCCGCCATCCCACTGGTAGTCCCCGTTGTAGTCCAGGAACCAGAAGCCATCACTGTATACTCCGATCTCGTCCTTGCCGTCTCCGTTCCAATCGCCGACCACGGGAATGGCGCCGGGCCAGCCAAAGGC
>JACRKW010000245.1 GCA_016215215.1 Acidobacteriota bacterium | reverse complement strand
CTCCGGCAACCACGCGCAGGCGGTGGCCATCGCTGCCCGCGCTTTGGGTATGAAAGCCACGCTGGTGATGCCGGACGACGCGCCCAAGTCAAAACTGGAGGCGACGCGTGCGCAGGGCGCTGAAATCGTCGTCTACGACCGCCACAAGGACTCGCGGGAGCGCATCGGAAAGCAGATATCGGCTGAGACCGGCGCGACGCTCGTGCCACCCTTCGACCACCCCTGGATCATCGCCGGAGCTGGCACCTGCGCGCTCGAGTTGATGGAGCAGGCGCCGGACCTCGACGCGCTGGTGGTCCCGCTGGGCGGGGGCGGGCTGCTGACCGGCTGCGCCATCGCCGCCAAGGCGCTGAAGCCCGGCATTCGCGTCTTCGGCGTGGAGCCTGAGGTGGCCAACGATTACTGGCTGTCGCTTCGGAAGGGTGAGCCCGTGGAAATCGCCTCCCCGCCGACCATTGCCGACGGCCTGCGGACCACCAAGCCCGGCGCCAACAACTTCCCGGTGATCCAGCAACTGGTGGAAGAGGTGCTTCTGGTGTCGGAAGCCGATATCCGCGAGACAACGAAGTTCCTGATCTCGCGGACCAAGTTGTTGGTCGAGCCCAGTGGGGCGGTGGGAGCGGCGGCTGTGCTCCACGGCAAACTGCCCGCCGGCTGCTCCAAAGTAGGCATCGTGCTCTCCGGCGGCAACATGGATCTGGAGGCATTCGCATTGCTATGAAGCAGAGGCCGCCGGTGAAGGCCAAGGCCCAGTTCGATCAACGCCGCAAGGAGTTCGCTGGGCTGGACCTTTCCAGCCGCTTCACCAGGATCCGGGACACCAACCTGTGGGGCGCCGAGGAATCCGTCTCCGGGCTGGGATCCGAGCTTGCCGCGACGGCAAAGCTGCGCGACGAGCTGCCAAAGCTACTGGCGGATCTGGGGACGAAGAGCCTTCTCGACATTCCCTGCGGCGACTTTCGCTGGATGAACCACGTGGACATGACGGGCATCCACTATGTGGGTGGCGACATCGTCGAAGCGCTGGTGGAGGAAAACCGGGCGAAGTACGCTCGCGAGTTCCTCCGGCTCGACCTTTGCGCCGACGCGCTCCCGCAAACTGACGTCGTCTTCTGCCGGGACTGCCTCGTCCATCTCTCCTTTGCCAACATCGTACGCGCTGTGGCGAACCTGAAGCGGAGCGGGTCGATGTGGCTGCTCACGACGCACTTCCTGGAGTGCGAAGAAAACGTGGACATCGAAGACGGCGACTGGCGGATGCTCAACTTCGAGCTCGCGCCGTTCCACTGGGGCGCGCCCGAACGGGTCCTCGTTGAAGGCTGTACCGAGAGTGGCGGAGGCTACGAAGACAAGACCCTGGGCCTGTGGCGGATCGAAAAACTGATGTAAGCGGAGTTGGACCCTACTTCTTTACGGCGAGCAGGCGGTCGATCACCGCGAAGAGAGCGTCGCCTTCGAAGGCAGCCTTGGTCGCATCGGAGTAGACGAGATCCTCGCGGACGATGCCCTGGGCGTCGACGACGAGCAGCGTGGGCAGGCTGATGCCGGGGTTTTGGGGAGTGATGCGGAGCATGGCGGCGGTGGCCTGTCCGAAGTCGAACAGGACGGGCGAGCTGACCTTATAGCGCGCGATGTAGTTTGAGACGGTCTGGGGGTTGTCGGGCGGGTTCACCACGGAGAGTATGGTGATGCGGTCGCCGTACTTGGCCTTGACGCGCTCCAGCGTCCTGGAGAGGGTCTGGCAGTGCGGGCACTCGGTCTTCATGAAGTCGATCAGCAGCGGCTTGCCGCGGAAGTCGAGAACGTCGTAAAACTTGCCGGTGGCATCGGGCAGGGTGAAGCTGGCGACGCGCTTGCCGGAGAGGGGGCCGGCCAGAGCGGACAGAGCGCACAGGGCGGCGAGGCAGATCAGTTTCTTCATTGGTCTATTCCTTGGATGCGAGGCGGGGCAGGCTTTCCTCGTAGGGCGGGAAGGCGACGCCTTTCTCGGTGATGATGCCGGCGACGTAGCGGTTGGGAGTGACGTCGAAGGCGGGATTTTCAACATCGGTGTCTTCGGGAGCGACCGGAACGCCGAAGACCTCGGTGACTTCCTTGGCCGGGCGCTGTTCGATGGGGATCTGATCACCGGAGCGCAGAGTGAGATCGAGGGTGGAGATGGGGGCGGCGACGTAGAACGGCACTCCATTCTCTTTGGCGAGAACGGCCACGCCGTAGGTGCCCACCTTGTTGGCGACATCGCCGTTGCGGGCGATGCGGTCCGCGCCGACGACGCAGCAGCCGATGCGGCCGGACTTGAGGAAGTGGCCGGCCATGTTGTCAGTGATGAGCTTAACCGGGATGTGGTCCTGCTGCAGTTCCCACACGGTGAGGCGCGCGCCCTGGAGGAATGGGCGGGTCTCGTCGGCGAAGACGTCGATGGACTTGCCGGCCTCGACTGCGGCTCGGATGACGCCCAGTGCCGTCCCGTAGCCGGCGGTGGCCAGCGCTCCGGCGTTGCAGTGGGTGAGGACCGTCTTGCCGTCCGGCACCAGCGGTGCGCCGTGAGCGCCGATGGCACGGTTGATGGCGATGTCTTCTTCGTAGACGGCAAGGGCTTCGGCGATGAGGCGCGCGCGGATGGCCTCAACGGATTGCCCCTGGACCGAGGCGTACAGGCGCTTCATGCGGTCGATGGCCCAAAAGAGATTGACGGCCGTGGGGCGCGTGGCGGCCAGCGTGGAGCAGATGGTCTCGAACTCTGCGTCGAGTTGCGATGGGT
>JACRKW010000264.1 GCA_016215215.1 Acidobacteriota bacterium | reverse complement strand
TCGTCGTCGCGGCCGACGCTGTCCACCTGCACGGTGAGGCGAACCGCGATACCGGCCTTGTTCAAGTCGCGCGCCAGCTTCACGCAGGCCGCGCCGCCGAAGCTCTGGCCGTAGCAGATGACTTCGACGTCCGCCTTACCGCCGCCGCGGGTGGCCTCGCGAATGAACTTGAGCACCGTGGCGCGGTCGTGGTTGCCCGCCGTTTCGACGAAAACGCCCGGCAGACGGCGTTCGCGCAGCGAAAGCGCCAGCTTGCGCACACTCCGCTTGGGATTGTCCCACCTCTCCCAGGCGCCCAGGAAGCCGATCACCAGCAGGCTGGGCCGGGGCAGGGGAGCAGGGGCACGAATGTCCCGGCGCCGCAGCCGCTGGCCGGCGCGAGCGGAGGCGCAGGAGAATGCCGCAATCAACAGCAGGGCCACAAGGCGGCGCATGGCGGGGTCAGCTCTTCAGCGGGTCGGCGGGCTTATAAGCCAGTTCCTTGGAGAGCATATCGACAAGCTTGGACAGGATCTTCACGCGCGCCCAGTATTTGTCGTTGCCCTCCACCAGCGTCCATGGCGCGGTGCGCGTGCCGGTCTTCAGCAGCATGTCCTCCACGGCCTGCTGGTAGACGCTCCACTTCGCCCGGTTGCGCCAGTCCTCGTCGGTCAGCTTCCAGGCCTTGTAGCCGGTCTGCTTGCGCTCTTCAAAGCGGCGCAGTTGCTCGTCTCGCGAAATCTGCACCCAGAACTTGGCCAGAATACAGCCCGAGTCGCGGAGCTGGCGTTCAAAGGAGTTGATCTCCTTGTAGGCCCGCTTCCACGCCTCTTCCGTGCAAAAGCCCTCCACGCGCTCCACCAGGACACGGCCGTACCAGGAGCGGTCGAAGATGGCGATCTGGCCCCTTTCCGGCAGCCGCCGCCAGAAGCGATACAGATAGTGGCGTGTTCTGTCCTCGCCGTGCGGAGCGCTAATGGGGTAGACGACGTAGCCCCGTGGATCCATCTTCTCCGTGATGCGCTTGATGGCCCCGCCCTTGCCCGCCGCGTCCCACCCTTCAAACACGATCACCACCGGACGCTTCTGCCGGTAGATCTGCCAGCCGAGCTCGCGTAGCTGGATCTGGCGGCGCGTGAGCTGGCGGACGTATTCCTCGCGGTCGAGCTTCAAACTGAGATTGAGGGAGCTCAGCATCAGGCCTCTCCGTTGGACTCGTGCTCCAGCGTATCCATCGCCTGCCGGAGCTGGGCGTCGCGGCGCAGGTCGGCCGTGGGCTCTTCCGGCGGCGGCGCCTTGTCGCCGAGCCGCTTCTCCAGCGCGTCGATCAAGGTGAGGAACACTTTGCGGCGGGCGTACCAGCGGGACGTGGCCTCGACGATGGTCCACGGCGCGAACTCGCCCTCAGTGAGTTCGAGCATCTCCTCGGCCGCTTCGAGGTAGTTAGCATAGAGCGCGTGCCGCCCCCAGTCCTCGCTGGTGACGCGCCAGGACTCCAGCGGATCTTTCTCCATCTTTTCGAAGCGCTTCTTCTGCTCCTTGCGGCTGATGTGGAACCAGAACTTGAGAATCACCGCGCCGTCGTCGGCCAGCATCCGCTCGAACTCGACGATGTCTTTGTAGGCCTGGCGCCACGTCTCTTCCGGCACTGTCTCATGGACGCGCTCGTCCAGCACGCGGTGGTACCACGAGTGGTCGAAGATCACCATCTCGCCCCGGTTCGGGACCTTCAGCCAGAACCGCCATAGCCAGGGGTAGTTCTGCTCGTAGGTGCGCGGGGGATGGATGGAGTGAAGCTTGAAGCCGCGTGGATCCAGGCGCTGCGTGAGCGTCGAAATCGACCCACCCTTGCCGGCCGAGTCCCAGCCCTCGAAGATGATGATCGACGGCACGCTGTGTTCCCAGCAGGCGCGTTCCAGCTCATACAGCCGGCGCTGGAGCCCGGGTAGCGCCTTCTCATACTCCTGGCGAGGGAGCTTGCGTTTGAGGTCTACGTTTTCGAGCATCGGGCCTTGAGTAACACCGCCTGGGCGTTCACAGCCTTGTCGCCGCCTTTGCGCGGCACACGTTCGTAACTGCCGTCGGACTTCATTCGGCGTGCCTTGACGTTATCCGAACAGTACACCGCCAGTATGCGGTCTCGCAGCTGGCGCACCAACTGCGGTCTTTCGATGGGAAACAACGTCTCCACCCGGCGGTTGATATTGCGCGGCATCAGGTCGGCCGAGCCCAGGTAGATCTCTTCTTCACCGCCATTGCGGAAGTAATAGATGCGGCTGTGCTCCAGGAAGCGGCCAACAACGGAGGTGACGCGAATGTTGTCGCTGACGCCCGCGATTCCCGGACGCAGGCAGCAAATGCCGCGGCAGAGCAGGTCCACCTTCACTCCCGCCTGCGAGGCTTGATACAGCAAGTGGATGATCCTCTGGTCCACCAGCGCGTTCATCTTGAAGATGATCCGGGCCTGGCGGCCAGCCTTCGCGTGGGCGATCTCCCGGGCGATCATCGACTCAAACTGCTTGCGCATGTTGATCGGCGCGATCAGCAACTTGCGGTAATCGGACTTGGCGGAGTAGCCGGTCAGGTAATTGAAGAGGTCCGTGCAGTCGGCGCCGATGTCGGTGTCGCACGTGAAGATTCCAAGGTCGGTGTAAAGGTGGGCCGTCACCGCGTTGTAGTTGCCCGTCGCCAGGTGCACGTAACGGCGGATGGCGTTGCTCTCCCGCCGGACAACCATAGCGGCCTTGGTATGCACCTTCATGCCGATCAGGCCATAGACGACGTGGACGCCCTCGCGTTCCAGTGCGCGGGCCCATTCGATGTTGGACTCCTCGTCGAAGCGGGCCTTCAGCTCGACCAGAACCGCCACCTGCTTCCCATTCTCGTTGGCCTCCAATAGAGCCTGTACCACCGGTGCCTTCGGTCCGACGCGGTAGAGCGTCATCTTGATGGCCAGGACCTGAGGGTCTCGTGCTGCTGTGCGCAGGAAGTCGATCACCGGCTGGAAGCTGTCAAACGGCTGGTGGAGTAAGATGTCGCCGCGCCGGATCTGGCCGAAAATGTCCTCGTCATCGGCCGAATCTCGAAGCGGGGCGGGCGTGAAAGGCGCGTCCTTCAACTCAGGACGGTCCAGCGCCGCGATGTGGCGCAAGCGGACCAGCGATAGCGGCCCCTCCACCTGATAGATCTCCGAATCCTCAATCTCCAGGTTCGTCCTGAGGATCTCCAGCAGCCGTTCCGGCATGCCCTTGGGTACTTTGAGCCGGACGATGGCCCCGAAGCGGCGCTGGCGCACCCCCTCCTCCACGGTTTCCAGCAGGTCTTCGGCCTCGAGCTCCTGGATGGCCATCTCTGCATCTCGCGTGACATGGAAAGGATGGGACTCCAGGATCTCCATGCCCGGGAACAGCGCCTCCAGGTTGGCTTGGATGATCTGTTCGATCCACACGCAAGTCACACGGCCGCCCGGCTTGCCGCCGCGCACCGGCACCACCTGGGGCAGGGTATCTGGAATCTTCACACGGGCGAAACGCTCCTGGCCCTGCCGATCCCGGATTAGGACCGACAGATTCAGGCTCAGGTTTGAAATGTGGGGAAAGGGGCGGCCGGGGTCGAAGGCCAGAGGGGTTAGCACGGGGTAGATGATCTGCTCGAAATAGCGGCCGGCGTTGTCACGCTGCCGCTCGTTCAACTCCCGGTAGTCGAGCACCGAGATGCCGTGCGCGCGCAGTTCTTCGAAGATCGCGCGGCGGCAGACGTGGGCGTCGGAAACAAGCTTGGAGAAGGTCTTGCGAATAGCCTCCAGCGTATGCGCCGGCGTCATGCCGTCGGGTCCGGTGTCCAGAATGCCGGACTCGATCTGATTCATCAGACCCGCGACGCGCACCATGAAGAACTCGTCGAGATTGGATCCGAGGATGGACAGGAACTTGACGCGCTCCAGCAGTGGATTGGTGGGGTCCTGTGCCTCTTCCAGAACCCGGCGCTGGAACGCAAGCAGGCCCAACTCCCGGTTGACGTACAAGGAGGGGTCGTCTAACGGAGAGGGTACGGGGGTACTCCCAGACTGAGCTACGGAAACCTTCGTCTTCTTCCCCGGCATGCCGTGTATGCTCCAGCGTAACGGATTCCGAGAATGGCTGCCCACGGCGGCCCAATCTCGTCAGCGATGTCCCTGCAGAGTGAGGCGCGGCCTGCCGATAATTGAATCAGGGCAACTTGTGAGCCAGACCCTCAAGCGGAATCGGCTCTGGACGGACCGCCGCGTCCGCGCGGCGTTGGCGCTGGCCGTGTGTGCGGCGGCATGCGGCGTTTGGTACCTGCACTACTCGTCGCATTCTGGCAAGGACGGGCGAGTCTACAGAGTGGGAGTGGATCACGCGCCGCCCTACAACATACTCGCGCCGGGCAAGCCGCCCACCGGGCTGGCCGTGGAAGTGCTGCGAGAAGCGGCACGGCGTGCCGGCGTTCAGTTGAAATTCGTCGAGACGACTCTTCCGGTGGACGAAGCCTTCCGCAAGGGGCTGGTCGACTTGTGGCCAGCAGCCACAGACACTCCGGAGCGGCGAAAGTGGCTGCACTTAACCGAGCCCTGGTTGGCCAACCGGCTGTGCGTGGTGTCGCGAGTGGAAAGGCCGGTCCATCAAGTGCAAGATCTGGCCGGGCTTCGTGTGGCCGTGATGAGGGACCGCATCATCCAGGAAATCGTGGGACGCGCTTTGCGCCAAAAGATGGAAGTAGTTGAAGAAAAGAGCCGGCAGGCTGGGCTTGAGAGGTTGTGTCGCGGAGAAGTCCAGGCGGCCGTGCTCGAGCAACGGTTCTTGGAACAGGCTTTGCTCGCGCGTCCGAAGGCCTGCGACGGAAGGAGCTTCCAGGTAATGAACGCGGAGGGCGCCGATCGCATGCTGACAATAGTCGCCGGTCCGGACAGCGCGAATGCGGCCGGCGCCCTCCGCGCGAACATCTCGGACATGATGGAGGACGGCACATTTGTGCGGTTGCTCGACCGCTGGGCCGCGTTCAGCGGTACGGAGATGCGGGTGGTCACGGAGCTCGAAAACAGCCGGCAGTATTCGCGCATGGCGCTCTGGGGTATGTTGATTCTGGCCGGAGTCGGCGCGTTGCTGGTTGTACAGAACCGGCGGCTGACGGCAGCCAACGCGGCCGCGGCGGCGGCCACCAAGGCGAAAAGCGAATTTCTGGCGTCCATGAGCCATGAGATCCGCACGCCCATGAACGGCGTCCTGGGAATGACGCAACTCCTGATCTCCACCCCTCTGACGCCCGAACAGCGGGAACACGCCGAGATCATCCAGGAGTCGGGTGAATCGCTTCTCAAGCTGATCAACGACATCCTAGATTTCTCCAAAGTCGAGGCTGGGAAGATGAGGCTGGAAAGCCAGCCGTTCGATCCGCGGCTGCTGGTAGAACAGGCCGCCGCGCTGGTGGAGCCACAGGCCGAAGCCAAGGGACTGCGGTTGAGGCTGGTGATGGAGCCGGAGCAGCCGGCTCTGATGAACGGCGATCCGGACCGGTTGAGACAAGTGGTGCTGAACCTGCTCGGCAACGCCGTCAAGTTCACGGACAGCGGCGAAGTGCTTCTGTCTCTGAAGCAGTGTCCGGCTCGGGACGGCCGGGCCGAGCTCGAGCTCGCGGTATCGGATACCGGCATTGGCGTTCCAGCCGAGAAGGCGCCTCTGCTGTTCGAGAAGTTCTACCAAGCCGATTCCTCCCCGACGCGCGCTCACGGCGGCACCGGCCTGGGGCTGGCCATCTGCCAGCAATTGGTGGCGCTGATGGGGGGCACAATTGAGGTGGCCAGCACGGAGGGGGTCGGCTCCACCTTCACCGTGAGAGTCATCCTGCCGCTCTCCGCAGAATCCAGCCAGCCTGCCAGGGAGCGTGTCTCTGAGACCCGGCGCTGGGACGGCCGCCGCGTCCTGTTGGTTGAGGATAATCGCGTCAACCAGCGCGTGGGCCTGAGGTTGCTCGAGAAGTACGGCTGCGACGTCGAGGTGGCCTCCGATGGGCTTGATGCCCTCCAGGTGATCAAATCGCGCGCCGCGGAAGCGCCGTTCGACCTTGTGCTGATGGACTGCCAGATGCCCGTGATGGACGGCTACCAGGCCACTGAAGGAATCCGCAGGCTGGAGCATGCACTGGGGCGGCGGACACCGGTGGTGGCCCTCACGGCCTCGGCGCACGAGGAAGACCGCCGGCGGTGCCTGGAGTCGGGAATGGACGATTACATCGTCAAGCCCATCCGCGTAGATCAGCTCGAACGCGTGCTTCTGCGCTGGTCAGCCCCGCGGGTGGGAAACGCGACGCCAGTCAGGCCGTAAGAAGTGCGAAGATCTGAAGGCTCTGAGGCCAAGATAGTAAGATCAGCAGGTGACCCAACCCGATACCGCGGTGCGCGAACTCACCGTGAAGTCCGTCGCCCTCGGACTCTTCCTGGCCTTCGTCTTCGGCTCTGCTAACGCCTACCTCGGCATGAAAGCCGGCCAGACCGTCGCCGCCACCATTCCGGCCGCTGTCATCGCCATGGCGCTTTTCCGCATACCAGCCTTACGCGGGGGGTTGCTGGAGCAAAACATCGCCCGCACCGCCGGCTCGGTCGGCGAGGCGCTGGTGGCCGGAGCCATCTTCACCCTGCCCGCCTTCTTGCTCGTCGAAATCGACGGCCAGCGTCTGTGGGCGGACCTGCGGGGTCATTACTGGCAGGGCGTGGTCATCCTGCTTGCCGGCGGCTTGGCCGGCGTCTTCTTCATCATCCTGCTCCGCCGCGCGCTCTGCGTCGATGCCCAGTTGCCGTGGCCGGAAAGCGTCGCCAGCTACGAAATCGTGAAGGCCGGCCAGGAGTCCGGCGACGCTCCCCGGCTCGTTTTCGGCGGCATGGCCTTCGGCGGCCTCATCCAGGTGCTCAAGAGCGACAAGGGCCTCCAGGTCTTCCGCGAATACACAGAGGGCTTCCTCGAGTTCCCGCGTAGCGTCGTCCGCCACTTCGACTTCGCCAAACAGTCCATCGGGACGGTGGCGCACTCCGGCGGCATCCCCTGGTCCACGCCCGCGCTCTCGCCCGCTCTCATCGGCATCGGCTACATCATCGGACCCAAGTATGCCTCCATCAACGTGGCCGGCGGTTTACTCGCCTGGTGGGTGCTGATCCCTCTCATGCTGTTTATCGATCCCGACCTGGGCCGCCGCATCGGCGGCGCGGGGCACGACGTGGCCGCCTACACACTCTGGTTCAACGTCGTGCGGCCCATCGCCGTCGGCATGATGCTGGTGGGCGCCGCCAACACCATGTTCTCCATGCGGAAATCCATTGGGGAATCGCTGAGCGGGGCTTTCCGCGCCTCCACCCGCGCTTCGCACGCCGCCGGAGTGGAACGCACCGAGCGCGATATTCCCACCAAGTGGGTGCTGGCTTCCATCGCCGCCCTCATGCTGCCCGTCGCCGCCATCTACTACGGCTTCACCGGCAGCCTGGGAACCGCCATCGCCACCGCGTTTATCATGGGCGGGACCGGATTCCTGCTCTCCGCCGTTGGCGGCTACCTGGTCGGCCTGGTCGGCAGTTCCAACCAACCCCTCTCCGGACTCACCCTCTCCGCGCTGGTCATCTCGGCTTTGCTGATGCAGGCCATGGGCGTCAAAGGCGCCGCCGGTGTGGCGGCGGTGCTGGGTGTAGCGGCCGTGGTTGCCGTCGCCGTCTCCGTGTCCGGTTCGCTCATTCAGGACCTGAAGGCCGGCCACCTTCTCGGCGGGACGCCGTGGAAGATGCAGGTGGTGGAAATTCTCGCCGTCGTGCTGCTGTCGCTCTTCCTGATGGGCCCCATCATCGCCTTGCACGAGGCGAACCTCTCCACCGGCGGCATCGGCGGCCGCGCGCTGCCCGCGCCGCAGGCCGGCCTCATGGCCCAGCTCGCCAAAGGCATCGTTGGCGGCGACATGGCCTGGGGATTGCTCATGATCGGCGCCGCGTTCGGTGTCGCCCTGCTCCTGTGCGGCGCAAAGGCCATGATGCTCATCGCCGTCGGCATGTACCTGCCCTTCGACACCAGCTCGGCCATCTTCCTCGGCGGCCTGGTCAAGTGGGTTGTCGAGAAGCTCCTGGGGCGCCATGGTGACGCGGCGCGGCTGAGGGCCGACGAGGCGGGCACCCTCCTGGCCTCCGGCCTCATCGCAGGCGAGGCCGTCGTCGGCATTCTGCTGGCCGTGCTCTTTCTTTCCGGCGTCTCCTCCATCACCCATGTGCTCACGGGCGCGGATGCGTTCTCCTGGTACCCCGCTCTCGGCGGCTGGCTGGCGCTGGGGGCCTTTGCGGCCCTGGGCTGGGCACTGATTGGCGTCCCCCTCAAGCGCGCGCGTCAGTAAGGTTTCGCGTCCTTGGCCACCGGCCTCAGCCACAGGTCGTGGAAGTCGAAGCTGAAGTCCGTCAGCGGCGAAATGGCCGACATCAGAACGTCCCGGATGCTCCCGTCCGCCTTCAGCGAAAACGTGACGTAGGCGTCGGCCAGCAGCGTGCGGTTGTCCCACCGCGCGACGAAGGTGTCGTACTGCCAGTGCTCCAGCGTGGCCACCAGGTCGGGGGAGTGTGTGAACCGGATGCGCAGTTTTCCCGCCTGCTCCTCGACGACGATGTCGCCGTACCAGGCGTCGCGGTAGCGCGCCGCATACGCGGCCAGAGGCAGGGAAGGCTTCGACGCAGCGTTGCGACCGTCGGCCGCCTTCTTCACCGTCGCCCCCGCTTCCGATTCGCGCCGCTTCTGGGCGTCGGCGAACGCCGTCACCCAGTCGGTGGCCGGGGCGGCCATGTAGTGGTCCAGAATCGTGTAGGTCAGAGCGTTGAACGCTCCGCCCACCTCCTGGTTGGTAAAGACCAGCACGCCCAGCTTCAGGTCCGGCGCCATCGTTACCCGCGTTACCATCCCGGCCAGGCCGCCGGTGTGTTGCACCAGCTTGCGCCCCCGATAGTCGGAGACGTTCCATCCCAATGCATAAGCCTGGAAGTTGGGCGTGGTCACGGCTAGAGGTCCGGTGGCCGGCCGGAACGGCATGATCGTGTGTGGGGTCCACATCTCCCGCGTCTGCGCCGCACTGAAGAGCCGCTTGCCGTTGCCCAGCGAGCCCTCGTTCAACTGTGCGATCACCCACTTGGCCATGTCCTCTACGCTGGAGTTCAGGCCGCCCGCCGCCACCCAGTTATCGCTTTTCTCCGGCAGGCCAGGCTGCAGCTTGCCGTCCGCGCGTGCGTGCGGCGCGGCCACCTCGTCGGAAGCCGTCAACGCCCGTACGCTGGTGCGGGTGGCCGTCATGCCCAGCGGCGTCAGGATTCGCGCCGCGATGAACTGCTCCCAGCTCTGCGCGGAGACCGCCGCGATCAACTGGCCGGCCACGATGTAGAGAATGTTGTCGTAGGCGTACCTGCTTCGAAAACTGGTCGACGGCTTCACAAAACGCAGCCGGCGGACAATCTCGTCGCGCGACAGGTCGGAGGGCGGAAAGTACATCAGGTCGCCTGCGCCCAGGCCCAGGCCGCTGCGGTGCACCAGCAGGTCCCGCACCGTCAGTTCGCGCGTCACGTACGGGTCGTACATCTGGAACGCGGGCATATGCTGGATAACCGGGTCGTCCCACTTGAGCTTGCCGTCGTCCACCAGGATCGCCAGCGCCGCCGCGGTGAACGCCTTCGAATTGGACGCCACCCCGAACAGCGTCTTCGGTGTCACCGACGCCGGTTCTCCCAGCCGCCTGACGCCGTATCCCTTGGCGAAGACAAGCTGGCCGTCCTTCACGATCCCCACGGCGATGCCGGGAACCTCAAACTCCTTCAACGTCCGCTCTGCCACAGCGTCAATCGACGGCTGGGCCGCACAGAGCGCAGTGAAGGCCAGGGAACAGAGCAGGGCACGGCGAGTCAGGCAAAGTCGCATGGGATTATTGTCCGTCAAAGCGGCGCCGTTGCGCCTCTATCCAAAGTGGTATTTTCTTTGAACATGGATCCAGGCAGGTGGCCGGCGGAGAAGCGTCACCGGACCGGAGCGCGGGCGGGAGCCCTATTGGTCTGCGCACTATTGGCTCCATGTGTTTGCGCCGATGAGTTCGAAGACCAGGTGCAGCGATTCAGGGGCGCGCCGCTGGAATTGCAGGCGCGCGGGCTGCTGAGCCTGGTGGAAGCGGGGAAGACCAAGGGGCGGCTGGACGAAAAGGCGATGATCGAGGAGTGTTTCCACCTGGCGGCGCGGGCGCAACGGGAGCAGCCGCTGGTCCTGATCGGGGGCGGCATCACGGAAGATCCCGACTTTTTCCTGCAGCGCGCGACGGCGCAGAAGTTGGATCGCCTGTCATTGCAAGCCTGGGCCGTGCGGCTGATGGCGATGCGGGACAAGGCGAAGGCGCGGGAGTTGTTCGCGCAGATGGCGCTGCCGCCCTACCGGCGCTTGACCTGTCGCGACAGGCTGCTCGACGCACCGGACGCCTACTACGAGGCGCTGGCCGTCGTGCTGCGGGACACCTTCTCGGCCAAACAGCGAGCCGAGGGCGAGGTGGCGGCGCTAGCCAGGACGGAGCTGTCCAATACGCGCAGCCCGGCGCAACTCGAGCCCCTGCTCAAGCAATTGTCCGCACTGGAGTGGACCCGAGACGAATACGCCCTGCTGCTGCCCGCGCTGGGCCAGTCGTTGGGTGAGATGCGAGTCGACGACAGGACCTTCACCGCTCGAGCGGGGACCCTGTACGGCATCATCCCGAAATCTGAGGAGTTCGCTCTCAAGGCCCGGGCCGCGGGCGTGGCGGCCGATCCAGTCGCGCTTGGCATCCGTCAGCTTCTCGCCGCACACCTGCCGGTGGAGCGCTGCGCCGACACCGCCGCACCGGAAAAGCCGCCGCCGCCGGGAGTCCGGGTGCTGCCGAAGCCGCCTCACCCGGCCTTTGAGGACGAATCGCTGCCGGAAGTCGCCAACTACTTCAACTTCAAGTTGCGCCTGCCCGCCTATCTGCCGTCGGTGGAACTGCCCCCGCTGGAGAAGGTGCGCATGACGCCGGCCAGGTTGGCTGGGGCGATGGAGAAGAAGAAGATCTACTGGAGCAACGAGCGGGAAATCACGCGGCTGGCCCAAGGGCTGATGTGGGGCGGTAAGGAATCGCCGCTAACGGACGACGAGAAGAACACCGCGGAATGGAAGCGAAAGGCGGCGGAGTACCGGCGGGCCGTCAGCGACTACAGGAGGGTGGAGGGGCAGCCGGCTGAGAGCTTTTTCCTCCACAAGGCTGGACTGATCATGGCGCTGTGGGCGCAGATGCCGGTGGCCGTGGAGAAGAGCGAGGTGCTTGCGGACGCCGTGCGCTTCATCGCAAGCGTCGACAAGCGGGAAGTGGGGCTGGACCTGTGGGTTCTGGGTGTGCGCGACATGATGGACCGTGCGCGCCGGGGCCAGGCGGATCGCAGCGTGCCGCCCGAGGTGTTGGAGGCGCTGACTCAAAGCGGAGACCAGGTGATGACGCTCGTGGCCGAAATGAACTGGAACTTGAATTGACAGCAGGGCAGTCCGGAACATATGATGGCTTCCTCGTAAACGCTTGCAGAGCGTGCTGGCGGACTCGCCGCCGGCCCCTGCCCACAAGCACAAACACATGCATCCGGCGCTCCTCATCTTTCAGGCCGCACCCGCCCGGCTGATCACCCTCGGCGGCGTCGATATAGGCATCATTACGCTCTACTTCGCGGTGGTGCTGTTGATCGGCTTCTATCTCAATGGCAAAGCCAAGACGGGTAAAGATTTCTTCATAGCTGGCCGCGAAATGACCGCCTGGATCGCCGGGTTCAGCTTCCTCTCCGCCATCCTCGGCTCACTCGAGCTCTTGGGCTGGGCCGCCGCCGCGTATCAATATGGCATGCTCGCCACCCACTGGTACTGGGTCGGCGCCATCCCCGCCATGCTCTTCCTGGGCATCGTCATGATGCCCTTCTACTACATCTCGAAGACCCACTCGGTCCCCGGCTACCTTCAACTCCGCTGCGGCGAGCCCTCCCGCGCCCTCTCCGCCGTCACGTTCGGCTTCAT
>JACRKW010000263.1 GCA_016215215.1 Acidobacteriota bacterium | reverse complement strand
CTCGAGAATCCGTGGCTGGGCAGATCAGGGGAACGCTGACGCGTTCATCACAGCACCAACCCATTGGCCAGCGGTCCAACACCTGACCGATCGCTCCTAGCGAATGTCGGGCTGTCCCAGTGACGCGAACCTTATGACGCGATGCGCAGTGGTGTCGTCGTCATGGCGCGGTCGAGTTGGTCGATAGCGTCACGTTGGCGGCTGATCCTTGCTTTTGTGTACGCGTTTTGGCTGACGTCGAGGGCGTGGCCGAGTTGGTCCGCGACGATCTTACCGTCCGTCCCGAGGGCGTTGAGGGTTGTTGCGCATGTTCGTCGTAGTGTTTGGAAGGTGACGCCTGTGATGTTGAGGTTGTCGAGTCTTGGTTTGATGTGTTGTCGCCAGTAGTTCCCGTGAGCGAGTGGCTTGTTGCCTTCTTCGTTCGGGAGGATCCATTTGTCCGGGTTGGTGAGCGCGATCGCGTGCCACGATTCGAGGTCTTCCCGGATGCGCTCGCTGATCGCTGCTGTGCGGACACTGTGGTGGGTTTTTGGCGTCTGGATGATGCCGCGGTTTTGAGAGAAGGCAAGAGAAAGTTGGATAGCATACTCGGTGAGAACAGGGAGGTATGCGAGCGTCACGTTATGCGGATTACTACTTCAAAGCAGGTGCGAGAGTTGGCTGAGCAACTCAGGGTTGCCAAGATGCGGAAGCAGACCTACGTCATGGGAGAACTGCTACTTACTGCGATCGAGAATGGAGTTCATGAGTTGGAGGGATACTCCCGGTTTGAAGATTGGTACATGAAGGAGTTGGACGAGCCGTCCTGTCCCAGAGCTCTCTGGGACATTCTCAAGGTGGAGCGGGTACGGCGAACTCTGGATTTGTCACCTGACTACATCCAGACAATTGACATCTCGAAGGCGAAGAAGATCTCTCAGCTATGCGACAAAAGCGGCAAGGTCCAGAGTCGGTACCCAATCGTTGTGCCGGTCTTCGAGATCGACGTCTGGAACATACCATTGCCCTGCGCGCTGGTGCTCCGGTAGGTCAAGACCTCCGGCTTCGACCCGATCCATTGTGTGTCTATGCTCGTCTCCGGAGACTTGTCAATCGTCGCGCCCGCAACCGCCGTCAGCGCCGCGAATAGTATGAGTTTGGTCTTCATGCCCCCATCCTGATCGCCTCCGGCCCGTCCGGCCAGTGGAGATCCTCACCCGGGCCCGCTGACAAATGTCATCTGCAGGGCCTGGGAGCCGCCCTGCGGCGGCGGCGCGAGCCGGCTCTCCCCCTGGCTGGCGCGCACCGGCTGGCTGGGACTTCGCGCCGCTGATCCCTGCGTTGCCTCCTCCTCCCCCGCCGCGTCACAATGGACCGTAGTCCCTCCTCCGCCATGATCGACCGGATCTCCGTGCACGGGGCGCGGATGCACAACCTGAAAGACGTCAGCGTCGAGATTCCCCGCAACTCGCTGACTGTCGTCACCGGACTCAGCGGTTCCGGCAAGTCTTCGCTCGCCTTCGACACCATTTACGCCGAGGGCCAGCGCCGCTACGTCGAAACCCTTTCCCCCTACGCCCGTCAGTTCCTCGACCAGCTCGAGCGCCCCGACGTCGACTCCATCGACGGCCTCTCCCCCGCCATTTCCATCGAGCAAAAGACCACCAACCGTTCCCCGCGCTCCACCGTCGGCACCATCACCGAAATCTACGACTACCTCCGCCTTCTCTGGTCCTCCATCGGCGCGCCTCACTGCCCGAACTGCAACATCCCCATCTCGAAGCAGACCACCCAGCAGATCCTGGACCAGATCCTTGCCCTCCGCCCAGGGCAAGCCGGCGAGGCCGGCCGCATCATGATCCTCGCCCCCGTCGCCCGCGGCCGAAAGGGCGAGTACAAGAAGGATCTGGAGAAGTTCGCCCGCGCCGGCTTCCTTCGCGCCCGCATCGACGGTATGCTCCGCTCCCTCGATGAAGACATCGTCCTCGACAAGCGCAAGAACCACACCATTGAGGTCGTGGTCGACCGGCTCCTGCTCAAGCCCGGCCTGGAGAAGCGCCTCGAGGCGTCCATCGAGACCGCCACCAAACTCGCCTCCGGGCTGGTTACGGTCGCCGTCGTCAACGGAGAGGAACGGCTGTATTCGCAGAAGATGGCCTGCCCAGATTGCGGCGAGAGCGTCCCGGAGATCGAGCCCCGCTCCTTCTCCTTCAACAGCCCCTACGGCGCCTGCGACGATTGCCACGGCCTCGGCTCCTCCTGGACATTCGACCCCCTCAAGGTCATCACGGATCCCTCCAAGCCGCTTCTGGACGGAGGCCTCGGCCCCGGCGGCACGTCCAACCTGATGCGCGCCGCCCTCCATTCCGCCGCGGCCAAGCTCAGGATCAGGATCGAAAAGCCCTTCGAGGAACTCACCGCCAAACACCAGCACGTACTGCTCTCCGGCAGCGGCGACTTCCCCGGCATACTCAAGATCCTCGACCGCTGCTTTGAGGACTATGGCGAAGGCTACCGTGAGTACCTCATGGACTTCATGTCCGCCACCGAGTGCCCCGGTTGCCGCGGCCGGCGTCTGAAGCCCACCTCGCTCGCAGTTCGTGTCAAAGGGGCCGGTATCGCCGATTTCACCTCGCTGCCCATCGCCCGTGCCCTGGCCGCAGCCAGGGAGTGGACGCTGACGGAACGCGAGGAGCAAATCGCCGCCCGCATTGTGGAAGAGATCCGCAACCGCCTGGAGTTCCTTTCAGCCGTCGGCCTCGACTACCTCTCCCTCGACCGCTCCGCCGCCACCCTCTCCGGCGGCGAGGCCCAGCGCATCCGGCTCGCCACCCAGATCGGCTCGAAGCTCCGCGGCGTCCTTTACGTCCTCGACGAGCCCTCCATCGGCCTCCATCCCCGCGATAACTCCCGCCTCCTCGATACCCTGGTCCGCTTGCGCGACCTCGGCAATACCGTCCTGGTGGTGGAGCACGACCTGGAGACCATCCTCCGCGCGGACTACGTCGTGGACCTCGGACCTGCCGCCGGCCGCCTCGGCGGCCACCTGGTGGCGGCCGGGACGCCACAACAGATCGCCGACCATCCGGACTCGCTCACCGGCCACTACCTCAGCGGTGCGCGTGCGGTTGAAGTCCCCGCTTTCCGCCGCCCCGGCAACGGCTCCAAACTCGTCCTGCACGGCGCGCGCGAGCACAACCTGAAGGATCTGCACGTGGAGTTCCCGCTCGGCACGTTCATCGTGGTCACCGGCGTCTCAGGCAGCGGCAAGTCCACGCTGGTCCACGATCTGCTCTACCGCACCATCTCCCAGCGTCTCTACAACAGCAAGGCCACTCCCGGCGCTTACGACAAGCTGGAAGGCATCGAATTCATCGACAAGATCGTCGAGATCGACCAGGCCCCCATCGGGCGATCTCCACGCTCCAACCCCGCCACCTATACCGGCGTGTTCACCCCGATCCGCGACATCTACGCCATGCTCCCGGAAGCGCGCCAGCGCGGCTACAAGCCGGGCCGTTTCTCCTTCAATGTGAAGGGCGGCCGCTGCGAAGCCTGCCAGGGCGACGGCATGAAACGCATCGAGATGAACTTTCTGCCTGACGTCTTTGTCCCCTGTGACGTCTGCCGCGGCCGCCGCTACAACTCCGAAACCCTCCAGGTGAAGCTCAACGGGGTTTCCATCGCCAGCCTGCTCGAATCCACCGTCGAAGATGCTCTCGCTCTCCTCCAGAACTTCCCCGCCATCAAGCAGAAGCTCCAGACCCTCCTCGACGTGGGCCTCGGATACCTCCACCTCGGCCAGTCCGCCACCACGCTCTCCGGCGGCGAGGCCCAGCGCATCAAGCTCGCGCGAGAGCTCTCCCGGCGCCAGACCGGCCGTACTCTCTACATCCTCGACGAGCCCACTACCGGACTCCACTTCGAAGACGTCCGCCGCCTGCTCGATGTCCTCAACCAGTTGGTCGACCTCGGTAATACCGTACTGGTCATCGAACATCAGACCGACGTCATCAAGTGCGCCGACTGGATCATCGACCTCGGCCCCGAGGGCGGCGAGAAGGGCGGCCAGATTGTCGCCTGCGGCACACCCGAACAGGTTGTGAAGAACCGCCGCTCCCATACCGCCCGCGCGCTGGAAAAAGTGCTCCGTTAGGAGAGTGGGATAGGCTTCCCGGCCTGCTTGGCTGTTACGATAATCCTTTGAGCAAGTATCGCCACCAGCCGCTCGACCTCTCCGGCCTCGCCACCATTCCCATCGCCACGCGGGGGGGCAAGGTGCGCATGGAGCACATGGCCGCCCCACACGGCCCTGGTGACAGCCTCTCCGCCTGGCTCGATAAGCTCCCCCGGCTCCTGGCCGCGGACTCTCTCCGTGCGGTCGCAGCCGCCATCCTCAAGGCCCGCGCCGGCGGCCGCGCCATCATCTGGGGCATCGGCGGTCACGTCGTCAAGTGCGGCCTCGGCCCCATCCTCATCGACCTGATGGACCGCGGACTGGTCTCTGCCATCGCCATGAACGGCGCCGCCTCCATCCACGATTTTGAGATTGCCATCGCCGGCGCCACCAGCGAGGACGTCGAGGCCGTGCTACCTGACGGCCGCTTCGGCGCCGCCGAGGAGACCGGCCGCGAGATGAACGACACTCTCGCCCACGCCGCTCGCCATGGCCTGGGCGCGGGGGAGGCGCTTGGCGCGCGCCTCGACCTCATCGCCAAGTCCGAATCCGCCTCCGCCTCCCTGCTGCTCCAGGCCTGGCGGCGCTCCATCCCCGTTACGGTTCATGTCGCCCTCGGCTCCGACACGCCGCACACCCATCCGCGCGCCAATGGCGCCGCGATTGGCGCCTGCTCCCTCCAGGACTTCCGCCTCTTCTGTTCGCTGGTCCGCGACCTCGATTCCGGCGGCGTGTACCTCAATCTCGGCAGCGCCGTCGTGCTCCCCGAGGTCTTCCTGAAAGCCGTCTCGTCCGTCCGCAACCTGGGCTTCCCGCTGGCCGGGTTTACCACCGCGAACTTCGATTTCCTGCAGCACTACCGCCCCCGGCTGAACGTCGTCGAACGCCCTCATGCCCAACGCGGCGGCGCCGGCTACTCTCTCACAGGCCACCACGAGATCATGATCCCGCTGCTGGCCGCCCTGCTCGTCGAGAAGACCTCATGACAGGCCCCCAGTTCCTCGAGCCTCAACCCGCTCCCGCGCCCGAAGCGCCCTTCTGGGGCTGGGCTGACGCCGCACTTCTCTTCCTTCTTGCCGGGCCCAGTCTGCTCCTCTCACTCGCCATCTCCAAGGGTCTGTTCCTGCTGCTTCCCAAGACCGGCGCAGCCCCCCAGGCCATGGCCGTGCAGTTCCTCTTCTACGGCATCTGGTTTTCCAACCTCTGGCTCATCCTCAAGTTCCGCTACGGACGGCCATTCTGGCGCTCCATGGCCTGGATCATCCCCTGGCCCCGCATGGGCCTCACCATCTTCATTGGCCCGGCGCTCGTCCTTGCCGTCGTCGTCCTGGGCGAAGCCCTCAAGACCCCCATCATCGACAACGCCATCCAGCGCTTGCTTCAGGACCGTCTCTCCATCATTCTGGTCGGCTTTTTCGCCACCACACTTGGGCCGCTGGCCGAGGAACTGGTCTTCCGCGGCTTCCTCCAGCCACTGCTGATTGTCCGCGTCGGAGCCCCGCTCGGCATCGCTCTGGCCAGCGCTCCCTTCGCGTTGCTCCACGGGCCGCAGTACTCGTGGAGCTGGCAGCACATCGTGCTGCTGTTCCTCGCCTCCGCCGTTTTTGGCATCACCCGCTGGCGTACCGGCTCCACGGCCGCCTCTACCCTTGTCCACGCCACATACAACCTGGCGTTCTACACCGGCTTTCTGCTGCAAAGGAAGGACCTGTTTTCGTAATGGTTGAAACCATCCAATGGACCGCCGCCGGCGTCGTCATGATCGACCAGACCCGTCTGCCCCGCGTCCAGGAGTTCGTCACCTGCCGCACGTATCAGGATGTGGCCCAGGCCATCGTCACCATGGTCATTCGCGGCGCACCGGCCATTGGCGTCGCAGCCGCCATGGGCGTCGCGCTTGGCGTGCAATACGCGGACCCATCGCAACTCGACGCCGAGTTCGAAACCATCTGCTCCACGCTGGCCGCTACGCGCCCCACGGCCGTCAATCTCTTCTGGGCCATCGACCGCATGAAGCGCCTGTACGCCTCGCTCCAGGGGCAACCCGTTGAGGCCATCCGCGCGCGCCTCATCGCCGAAGCCCTTGCCGTCTACGAAGAAGACATCGCCATCAACCGCGCCATCGGCGCCCACGGCGCCCCGCTGGTGCCGGACGGCAGGACCGTCCTCACCCACTGCAACGCCGGCGCTCTGGCCACCGCCGGCTACGGTACCGCCCTGGGCGTCATCCGCGCCGCCATCGAGGCTGGCAAATCCATCGACGTCTTCGCTGGCGAGA
>JACRKW010000262.1 GCA_016215215.1 Acidobacteriota bacterium | reverse complement strand
GCAGTGGATGGGGTAGTGGCGGCGCCAGCGGCTGGGGCTCCGGCGGCAATGCTCAAGGCGGATGGAACAACAGTTGGGGCAACGACATCAACTACCGCGGGCGCGGCAACGGCAACTTCGACCGCGACGGCGGTCCGCGTTATGACATCGCCGGCGTGGACGTGCGAGTCGACCGCCGCGCCGGCCAGGTCGACGTCGCTCTGGACACCAACGACGGCCGCGGCTCGCTCACCTTCGCCGGCCGCGTCCAGCGTGTCGACGGCGATACCATCCACGTCAACATCGATCGCGCCGTCAATCGCGGCGACTCGGTGAACGCCTCTGCCACGATGCGCATCGGCATCAGCGGCAACCGGCGCGTGCGCTCCATCGACCTCGACGGCCGCATCGGCGGCAACCGCTCGTCCCTGAACTGGCGCGACTGAGCGCGACGCTGTCTCACCCGGCATGCCGTCGCCGAGCATCACTCGACGCCACCTTCTTGCTGCGCTGGCTGCGCCGCAGCGCCGGCCAGACGTTCTGGCAGGCATGCAGGAGGCGATGGGACCTCTGCCGAGGCTCCCGAAGGGCGCCCCTCGCCATGAGCTTTTGGAGGAGACCCGCGAGCCGGGCCTCATCCGCCGCCTGATTCGTTTCGAAGCCGAGCCCGGCGACATGGTCCCGGCGTGGCTTCTCCTGCCGGAACGGCCGCATGCCCGCGGCCTGACCGCTCTCTGCCTCCACCAGACCACACGCATCGGCAAGGACGAACCGGCGGGGCTCGGGGGCAAGCCCAATCTCCACTACGCCCGCGAACTCACTCTGCGCGGCTTCGCCACGCTCTCGCCGGATTACCCCAACTACGGCTCCTACCAGTTTGACCCTTACGCGCACGGCTACATCAGCGCCACGATGAAGGGCATCGTCAACCACATGCGCGCCCTCTCGTTGCTCGGCGGGCTGCGCGGTGTTCACCGCAACCGGATCGCCGTCTGCGGCCACTCGCTCGGCGGGCACAACTCGTTGTTCCTGGCCGCATTCGACCAGCGCGCACGAGCCGTGGTCACTTCCTGCGGCTTCACATCATTTGCGCGCTACTATGGCGGCAACCTGAAGGGCTGGAGCCACAAGGGCTACATGCCGCGCATCGAATCGGAGTACGGCTGCGACCCGACGCGCATGCCCTTTGACTTCCCCGGCGTGCTCTCCGCCATCGCCCCGCGGCCGCTCTTCATCAACGCACCAGTCCACGACGCCAATTTCGATCCGGCGGGCGTGGACGACTGCGTGAACGCCGTCCGGCCCCTCTACCGCCATGCCCCGCACCTACGGCTGGAGCACCCCGACGCCGGCCACGACTTTCCGCCCGAGGTCCGGCAACGCGCCTGGCAATTTCTCGAATCTGTGTTGTAGGCTCAGCTCGCGTTCTGGACTCTATTCCGCCGGAGAGGGCCGGGCGTTTACGGCCGGCTAGGGGATCCGCCGGCGATCCGGCCTAGCATCTGCCGCCAGGCGGCCATCGAGCGCGCCAGGTTCTCTTCCAGCCCGCCCTTCACGCCGTAGGATTGCAGCGCGACGGGACCGGTGTAGCCGGCCTTGTTGAGCAAAGCCAGAAAGCGCCCCACGTCATAGTCGCCACGGTCCAGCCGCTCCAGGACGGCGCCGCCGTTGGGCTGCCTGACGATGCCATTGATACTCACCAGCCACAGACGGGGCAGCGCGGCTTGAATCAGCCGCGCCATGTCGAAGTCCTCCCCGCCGCAACGCGCCAGATGGAAAGCCACGGTGTGATAGAGGTTCAACGCCACGCCCACGTTGGGCCGGCCGGCTTTCTCCACCACCCGGAGCGCGTCGGCCGTCGTCTCCACATAGAAATTGATGTGCGGGTAGATGCAGACACGCAGCTTGCGCTCCGCGGCCAGATCGGCGACGTGCCGGACGTTGGCGACCGCGCGCTCCTCGGCCTCCGGGCCGCGCCCTTGCACGGTCAGCAGGATCATGATCTCTCGTCCCGACAGGTCCCGAATGGCCTGCGGGATGCCGGGGTCGATCGCCTCGGCGCGGCCGTCCACATAGGAATGGACGTAGATGCTGACGAGCTGGAGCTTGCGCGCATCGAGCGCCGCCAACATCTCCGGGATCCGCGCCGAGCCGGTGAAGATGCCGAGCCCGGCGTAGCCGGTGCGGGCCAGCAGATCGGCCTGCTCGGCGAAGGGGAGCTTCTGGTCGCGGCCCGTGCCGTTGTCGAAGGCATAGAACCGCTCCGGCAGTTCGCCTGCGCGCACGCAGACGGCGGCCAGCAGCACCGCGATCCAGCTAACTCTGCTTGATGGCATGGATGGGCTTGTTGATGAAGCTGTTGGCGGCTTCGCTGTTGGTGAAGCGCTCCCGCGCCGGATCCCACTCAAGGCGCTTGCCCACCTGGATGGCGATATGGCCCAGGTGGCAGAGTGACGTCGTGCGGTGCCCTACCTCTGCGTCCGCCATGGTCTCCCCACGCGAGCGGACCGCGTCAATGAAGTCCTGCTTGTCAACCTTCATGGGCAGCCGGATCCAATTCGAGCCCGATGGCGGAGCCAGAATCGATGGCTTCGAGGCTTCGATCTTGCCCGTGTCGTCGGCGTAGATCCACCCTTCCGTGCCCTCGAACCGGAGGGATGGCTGGTCGATTTTGTAGATCAGGCGCACGCCGTTGGCGTACCGGTAGTGAATCTCGAAATCGAGCAGCACCTGCCAGAAGCTCTCCGGCTCGGGGTAGGTGCCTTTGCCCTCGACTTCCACCGGCCCGGTGCGGTCGGTGCCGTTGGCAGATTGCGCCCGGTCGTTGTGGTGGGTGCCCCAGTTGTCGACCATGCCGTCGCAGTACTCGAGGCGTCGCATCCACCCTGGGCGTTCATACGCCTTCGGCTTGTGGACGCGCTTCTCGGTGTAGGGCGCGCGGGGAGCGTTCCCCTGCCAGAGTTCGTAGTCGAGCTCCGGCGGCACCGGCATTTCGGGCTGTGGCGGGCAGGCGACATCGCCTTTCGGCACACCGGTGTGGATGGTGACGAGGTTGCCGATGCGCCCGTTCAAGACGGCTTCGCGCGCCTGGTGATACCAGGCTTTCGAGCGATACTCGCTGTCGGTGCGGAAGACGCGTTTGTTCCTCTTCACCAGGTCGGCCAGCGCCCGGCCCTCGCCGATGGAGCGGGTGAGCGGCTTCTCGCAGGAGACGTCCTTGCCTGCCCGGACCGCGTCCATGGACATGGGCACGTGCCAATGGTCGGGCGTCGCGATCATCACGGCGTCGATCGTTCTGTCGGCCAGCAGTTCCTTGTAGTTGCGATAGGTCTTGCAGCCTTTGGCGCCGGGGGCCGCTTCCACCTGGCGCCTGGCATTTTCCAGCCGCCAGGAGTCCACGTCGCAGACGGCCACCACCTGAACCTCCGGCATGGCCAGAAACTGCTTCAGGTTCACGAAGACGGTCTGGCGGCCAACCCCGATCACGCCAACCGCCACGCGATTGGAGGGGGCGTAGGCTCCCAGCGTCCTTGCAGACACAATCAGCGGGGCGCCCCCGGAGGCGAGCAGCGCCCGGCGGTTCAACAGATTCCTCATGCGAGCGACTCCTAGAAGGTGATCTTAGCCGCGAAACGGATCTGGCGTTCCCCGCCGGCGCCTGTGATTTCGGTGTAGCCGTTCAGCGCGCGGATGCTGCTGTCGGCGTTGAAAGTCATGTTCGACACCGTCGCGCCAGGATTGCCGAACTGGGGAGTATTGGTCACACCAAACATCTCCATCCGGACCTGCAGTCCAAACCGCTCGGTCATCCTGAAATTACGGAACAAACTTCCGTCCAGGTTGAACACTCCGGGCCCGCGGAGGATGTTCCTCCCGCTGTTCCCGAAGCGCACCTCAGTCACGGCCTTGAACGCCAGCGGATCGAAGTAGGATTGCCCCACGCCGTGACCACCGAGGATGGTGACGGCCGGCTTCACCTGGTCGGCCGTCTGCGTATTGCCCTGCGTGTTCACGGAGCTGCCAGAAGTACCAACGGTGAACGGAGTGCCGCTCATCCGGCTGAGAATCCAGTTCACCTGCCAGCCACCGGCGATGGCGGCCGCGACTCCATGTTTGGCCAGGGCATGCTTGCGGCCGAACGGCAGCTCATAGTTGCCGTAAAACTGGAAGTTATGGGTGCGGTCGAAGCCTGCCACAGCCCTGTTCCGGTGGAGCATCGGAACCCAATTCCAGGTCAGGCCGGAATCGGTGTCGTCGCCCCATGAAAGTGACTTGGAGAACGTGTAGGAAACACCCAGCAGCGTTGCGCCCACGCGGCGCGTGGTCTGAATCTGCAAGCCGTCGTAGACGGTGGTGCGGAACGGATTGTGGTAGGTGATGTTCGAAGTGCGTCCAAACTTCGCATACAGCGCCCTTCCCGTGCTGCCGCCTCCCGGACCTGAAGCGTTGATGTTCTGGTTCACTGTCTGCCGCACCCCGCGGCTGCCGACATACGCCGCCTGGACATTGAAGCCCAGACCGACGTCGCGCTGCACGGTGGCGTTCCAGCTCTCGACGTAGCCGCGGTGAAACACCTGAGGGAATGTAGTAGTGCCAACGGCGGACGGCAACGGAACCACATCCAGCTTCAAGTCCGGCCCGACGACGGCCGGAATGCCGGTGCGAAGCGTTCCGGCAGCCTGGAAGCTGCTGGCGCCTGTGTACTGGGTGGAAATGGTGGCCGGATAATCGTCGCGGAGGTAGCGGAACGAGTTCGGATCGACGCTGATGCCCGCGCCCACACGAATCACCGTCTTTTCGTTCATGCGGTAGGCAATGCCGAGGCGAGGAGCGATCTGGCCTTTGCCTACGTCGTAGCCGCCACGGTAGACCATGTCCGTGTTCGGATCGTATCGCTCTCCGGCCCAGTGATCGCGCCGCGGGGCGGGATAGTACTCGTAACGCATGCCGTAGTTCAACGTCAGCTTGCGGCTGATCTGCCAGCTGTCGCGGGCATAGAGGCCGTAGGAAGGCATGCGCACCGTGGCCGGGTTCAGGTATTGCACATCTTTGCCCATGCCTTGAGGCAGGCCAAGGAGGAAGTCGGCCCAACTGTTGTAGCCCGTTGTAGGAGACCCGCCGTTGAGCGAAGTCAGACCTCCATTGAAGTTGAATCCGCCGCGCGGCCCATTGGACGCCTGCGGCTGGAAGTGGTTGATGTCGTACTTGCTGTACTCGAAACCGAAACGCAGCGAGTGCGCTCCCCTGATAACGGCCAGGTTCGCGACGGCTACGTACTGCGGGTCGCGGAACTGGAACGGGTTTGATACGTTCGGGTTGCCGATGCTCGAGAAAGTGTTGAATGTGAAACGCGGGTAGCCGCTTTGCAGATAGTCCGAGCCGTTGGTGCCGGGGATCTTTAGCACGTCAAGCCCGTAGTTCTTGCCCAGGTCGATGTTTTTCGCGCTGAGAGCCAGGCGTGTGTAGCCGACGTTGGCGTCCAGCAGGATGGTGGGCGTGAAGGTGTAGGTCCCGCCGATGCCGGCCGTCTGGATGAGCCCTGGCGCGGTGCCAGGCTGTCCGCCGCCGGTGGCGTCGCCGAGCGCTTCGCCGAGGGAGGGCGGATCAAAGAACTCGTACGGCGAGAAGCTGTAGCGGCCGAACACCTGCAGTTTGGAGGTCGGATTGTAGTTCACCTTAAAATCCACGTTGTCGCGCAGCGCCCTGTACCGTCCAACAGCGAGGTAGTTGTTCGGATAAACGGGCTGGTTCGGCAGCGGGATGAGGCCTTGCATGGTGATGGAGGCCGGGTCGAACCGCGTCTGTGGAACGGTATTGCCGGGGAATGCGGAGCGTCCGGCGCCGTTCGCCGCTCCGCTGGCTGGATCGAAGATCGTGGTGCCGGTTCCGCTAAAGTTGCCCTGCCGCATCGCCGCTGTCGAGACGGTGCGCAAGGCGGTGACCGCGCGCCGGCGCATCGTCCGTTCCCAGTCGCTGAAGAAGAACAGCTTGTTCTTTAGGATCGGGCCGCCCACGGCGGCGCCGAACTGATTCTGCAAGTCCTTCGGAGCGCGGTTCGGATCGCCCGTGCAGGAGTAGAGGCAATAGAAGTAGTTCCTCGCCTTCAGCGCGCTGTTGTTGTGATACTCCCAGCCGGCGCCGTGGAACTCATTGGTGCCCGACTTGATGCTGACGTTCACCGCAGCGCCGCCCGCCATACCCTGCTCGGCGTCGAAGCTGTTGGTGACGATGTTCACGGTTTCGACCGACTCCACCGGGGGCACGTAGGCCACGATCCTGGGCAGCCAGGGGTGGCTGATGGTGGCCCCGTCCACCCTGGTGTTGTTATTCGACTGGGGCATCCCGTTGGCTTGCGTCGCCATCGAACGCTGCGGGTTGCCCGAATCGGAGTGGACCTCTCCAGGGGGAGTAAAGCCGGGCAGGACCTTGTAGAGACCCTGGAAATTCCGGCCCTGAGAGTTCAAGAGCGGGAGATCCACTATCTGTGTTGAACGGATCACGTTGTTGATGTCCGCCCGGTCGGTCTGCAGGGTCACCGCCGATGCGCTGATAGTCACGCTCTCCTGCAACTGCGACACCTGCAGGGTGGAGTCAAGACGCAAGGTGGTGTTCTGCAGGACGGCCAAGCCTTCCACCACACGGGTAGAGAAGGCCGGCGCGGAGAAGGTCGCCTTGTAGGTCCCGACCTGCAGGTCGTTGAAGGAGTAAGCTCCGCGTTCGTCGGTGTAGGTGGTCTTGACAATTCCAGTACCGATGTTCAGCGCCTCTACCTTGGCCTTCGGCACTGCCGCACTGGAAGGGTCAGACACAGTTCCCATGAGGGAGCCATAGAGAACCTGAGCCGCTGTCGACGCCGTAAAGGCCGCCAAGAGCAGGACAAAGGAGAACAAACGCACCAGGGTCTTGCTTGTAGCCATGGAGTTCACCTCGGTCAGACTGTCAGTGACAGTATCACAGGCGTAGCAGCTCGGGGTAAGCCTCTCGTTGGCGGGCGGGGGCTCTCTTTCGATCGGAAATGCCGCGCTCGGTTGCCCGGTCGAGGTCCGGCAACGCGCCTGGCAATTCTTCGAGTCTGTGTTGTAGGCTCAATCAGCAATGCCTCGTTCACTCCTTCTGCTTGCCGCGCTCACCCTGGCGGCCCAGCCGCCTCGACCCGTCCGCCTTTATGAGCTGCGCGAGATGGACATGCATCTGCATGCCGGGCTGGAACGTGAAGTGCCGCTGGACGCCTGGTTCGACCTGGCCGCCCGCGACGGCCGCAAGGTGATCGTCGCGCTGGATCACCTGGAACTCTACCGGGAAGGCGAAAGGAAGAAGGAGTTCAAGGTTTCCTACCCGTACGGCGCCGCCGGGCACAGGGCTCTTTGGGCCGACATTGACCGCGCCGCCGCAGCGAGGCCGGACCTGCGCATCTTCAAGGGCTGGGAGATCTACGAAGGCGAGCTCGACACGGGCCTGGAAGAGGAGCCTATGCGCCACGTGGACGTGATCGGCTGGCACATCTCGCCGAACCATCGCGGCGCGCCGCCCGATGGCAAGCTGATGATCCGGAGGATCGGCCAGATTCTGGAGGTCCAGCGGCGCTTCGCCGTCCCCATGATCGTCTTCCACCCATTCTCCATGCGCTTGGAGCACATTCAGCGCAAGGCCCGGGCCGCAGGACGCGACCTGAAGGACGTACGAACGGCGGAGTACCGATTTTTCCAGCCGGGCGAGCAGGCCGAGGTCGTCCGGCTGCTGAAGGGCACCTCGGTCTACATCGAGATCTCGAACGACGAGGCCCGCTACGTCGCCGACCCGGCCTGCCGGCAGGCGTTGATGGAGGACATCCGTCCCCTGGTGGAGGCCGGAGTCCAGTTCACCGTTTCCACCGACACTCACAGCCTGGCGGCGGCCTCCAAGCCCTTTGTTCCCGCGGTTCTGGCCTCACTCTACGGGCTCAGGCCGGCGCACACGAACGGCATCGTCAGCCGCCTGCTTGACAAGGCCCGTTGACCCCGGCTGATTCCTGCTATAGTTAAAGAGCATTTGATCGCTTCGCAAAACCCGGCAGAGATACTCCAGCCCCGTCGAGCCCGCCTTCAAATCAGAAAGAGAACAACATGAAGAACATCTTTGTCGGTAACCTTGATTTC
>JACRKW010000261.1 GCA_016215215.1 Acidobacteriota bacterium | reverse complement strand
TCGCTCTCGCCTCCGCTCTCCTCCTCACCCTCGGCCCCACCCTCGGTTTCACCCTCGGTCCCGCCCCCACCCGCGACCACGGGTGCTCCCCCGGTTGAGATCTTCTCCAGCGGCAGCCAATACACAAGCTTCCCCGTGTAGCCATACTGCGAGAGAAACGGTGTCACCAACTTGAAGCGGTACCCTTGCACGATCACGCGTATGCGGTCTTCCGCCGTGCCTGCGCCGAAACGTTCCACCACTACCATCGTGCGGGCCAATCCCAGGTAGGGTTGCGCAGCCGCCGCCGGCGTCCGCGTGTTGTACAACACAAGGTTCTGGATGGAGGTGGCATTAAACTCCAGCGCCACGCTTCGCCGCACCGCGGAGCGGATCCTCTCGTTCAGCATGTGGTGCATGAAGAGGTACTGGCCCAAGTCGAATATCGCGAAGAGCAGCATGAGTAGCGCTACCAAGATGAATGCGATCTCTATGATGGCCGCCCCCCGCTGCCTGGTGCTCTTGTGGGTCATGATCTCACTTTCCCTAAGGCGCGAACCTGCCGGCGTAACGGAATGTCGCTCTGGGCTTGTTCTGTAGTGAATACGACAGGCCGAACGTGCGCAGGGTGTATCCCCTGATGGCTACCGTCACTGCTTCCGGTACCGTCGACATTCGTATGGTCACAGCTACATGGGAAGGCGAGAGGCCGGGCACCAGTGGAGTTCCGCCTCCGGCTGGATCGCCGTACGCGGTTGCATTCGCTACGGCCGTCAAATAGGCCTGGGAAGGAGTTGCTGAGGCCGAATCGTACGCCCGTCGTGAGGCATACCGCGCTCCGGCGCGCACTGCGTTCTGAAGCCGCGTGTACATGAACAGCGAGTGGCCGTACTGAAACAGACCGGTCACGATCAAGTTGAGTAGGATCAGGCACAGCGCGAACTCAATGAACGCGTTGCCCCGGCGATTGCGCCCGGTTCTCATTGCACCAGCCTGACTTCCCATGCGCCAGCCTCCGAAGCTCCCTTCTGCTTTGCGCCCTTCAGCCACGCCCCAGCGTATTCCGCGCAGATCGGATTGTTCCCGCCTTTGTTGTACTCCGATTCCGCCAGCAGGAAAAATGCGCCGATTTGCACCACCGTGTAGTTCGGATAACCCGTGTTGATCGGAGCCGCCACCAACCGCCTTCCCGTGCCCCGGCGCGCCAAGGCGTAGGTGGAGTAGTTCTGCGAAGAGGTGTCGGCGTCCTGCCGCACCCGTGTGATGATGGCGTCGAGCATCGACTGCTTTGCGCCTCCGGTCATCGTCACTTGACCGCCGATGCCCAACTCGACCGTTTGCAGGTCGTCCACGATGGTCTGTCTGATCAGGTTCGCGCTCGTCGATTCGATGTAGCCTCTCTCTGAACCGCCCCCGCGGTCGTTGAGCGCAATCATCTCCGCGCTGTCATCGCCCGGGCAGGTGTTCTGCCCGACGCGAGGATTGGCTGCCCAGCGCAGCGTATACCTCTGCCCCGGAGTCAAACCATAATGCGGTCCGGTCGAGTTGTGCGCGTAGGGCGAGAACGGGAACAGTCCTTCCCGGAATACCGTGACCGGCACTTGCCCGCCTGCCGATTCGGCTCGCACGTTCATCGACGGCGCGCCAACAATCAACATGGCCGTCGGTCCCTGGACCACGCCGCCGGAAGAGCCCATAACGTAGGGCATGAACAACAGTGGAAGCGGCGCAGAAACCGAGACTCGGCTGTAGGCATACCCCAGCCCTGTCAGCGGATTGGTCTCCCACGGTCCGTTCGGCGACGTGCCAAACGACACCCCGATGCTCGAAAAGGTCTGCGTCTCCAGCATCCAGCGGTTCACGTTGGCCTGCGCCTGCGCACGCGCCCGGTCCAGTCCCGCCATCGTCCCGTCCAGTTCCATCGTCGCCGCCAGCGCCGCCGAATCTGCGAACGTCTGCGTTTCGCTCTTGGTCACCACCGCTCGCCCCACATCGATGCTCAGCCCCAGAAAGCCGACCAGTAGGAGCATGCTCACGGCGACCGTCAGCAGCAGCATCCCCTTCTCCTGCGCCCGTCGAACCTTCCGGTCTCGTTGTGTTGCCCGCATGGCGCACGCTCCTCAGTGTTCCCGTGTCAGAACTAAGAGCAAGACCCGTGCCAATCCTGACAGGCTGGTGGTTCTCTCCGTTCTGACACCCGGAACTAAGTTCATCACCTGAGAAATCACCCTATTTCCAGGTGACTTATGGTACCGTTTCATCTCAAGTACCAGACTTGAGATGTGCCACTTCCGCTCGAAGGCGTAAGGTCCGTGTCTCAGCAAAAGCCACAAGTATCAAACCGAGCCAGTTCTAGTGCCGCCTCGTAGCGTGGGCGCGACACCCTGTCCACCTAATTGTCTGGATTCTGAGGCCTCAAGATCCTGATTCCCGGCAGGGGGTCTACTGGTCCGTTACATGCTGTGCATTCGCAGGAGGATCCACTTGTATGACGACGCCAACTACATCGGCGCGCGCGTCTTCGTGTCTTCGCTGCTCTGCGCCGCGTCGGCCATACTGGTCCTCCACAAGACAAAGAACTTGCGCGCCCGACGCATGGTTCTGCTTTGCGCCTTCCTCGTGCCGTTGCAGTCCCCGTTCTACGCCGGGAGCTGGCCGGATGGATTGTGGCGCCCGTTCCACTAGGTGGAAGCCCTCGGCCTGGTTCTGACCATGGCCGCCGTGGACCTGATGCCATGCCAACTACTCGGCCGCCGGACAGTGTCCCGGCAGATTGTAGAGAGGCTGCGCGGGCCAGGTCCGGAAGCTCCCTGACTTTCGGGGCTTCCCTCGCCGCAGTCGGCTCTATCGCCGCCCATTCAGGTAGTGACGCTTGATGACATCCATGGCCGGTTTCCCCCATGGCGTGTGCGTCCGGTCCGCCGTCCCCCCGAAACCGTTCGATCCTACCTTCCACCAGTACACCCCCGCAAACCACGGCTTGGCGTAAAACGCCTTGAGCAGCGCCTCGTAGCACCGCGCCTGCGCCTCCATCGACACCTCCCCTTGCCGCTCCGCCCACGGCTGCCGGTGGCAGTTCACAACGCTCGAATACCCGGCCTCCGGGAAGATCACCGGCCGGTTCCAGCGCCGCTGGACCTTCTCTACCCGCGACTCCAACTCCCTGGTGTTCAGCGAATCCGGCAGCGCGTAGTAGCAGTTTAATCCCAGGTAGTCCAGGGCATCCCCGAATGGAAGTTGCTCGAAATCCTCGCCTTGTGCCGCTCCGTACGTCACGGCTCCCGAATAGGCCTGCCTCGCCCTCGCCACCAGCGACCGCCACTCCTTTTCCCGTTTCGACAGCTTCGCGAACTCCACGCCCACGCAGAAGATCTCCGCCCGGATCTTCGCCGCCAAGCCCGAATAGTGGTCCACAAACCTGCCGTAATCTCCGAACCACCTCCCGCGCTCTTCCGCGCTCTCAAAGTCGACAGCCGCCGGATACCCGCCGCCTACCCACACCTGCGGCTTCAGCAGCACCTTCATCCCCGCTTCATGGGCCGTGCCGGCCATCCGCTCGATGGCGTCGTCCCGCTCCCACATCCTCTCGCCGCCGAATCGCACCTCGCCGCGCCCCAGCGGAGAAAAACCGTATGGCACCAGCGCCACCGCATTCACTCCGTACGACGGCAAAGACTGCAGCAGAGCAACCGCCTTGGGCGAATCGTAGATATCCGGCCGCTCCGCCGTGAAGTTCACCCCACGCTGGAAACCGGCGTTCCTACCTGCCAGCATCGCGGCCATGAATGCGCGGCGGCTCTGCATTCGTTCCTCAGTACGGGCTGATCGAATGAGGTGTGAGTTCCGCGCTCTTGCCGAAAAGCTTCTCCACTTCCTTGCGCAACGGACCTACAGCCTTGGCGAACATCATCTTGTACGCCGTGCAGAAGTAGTCCAGATCGCCGAACTGCTTCAGCGGACCGTGCCGCGTCTTCGGACACCCGCCGTGGCAAATCGACTGGTATTCGCACACCTGGCACTCCGGGTGCGCCAGCGTCTTCTTCGCCGCGAAGCTGTACCGCCGCTGACGCCGTGCCAGTTCCGGAAATGAGTCGATTCCCACGTTGCCCAGCTTCCACTCCTTCTCCACGAAGAAGTCGCACGGATAAACATCGCCGTTGTATTCCACCACCACGTAGCTGTCGCAGGTTTCGTGCATCGTGCAACTGCCGGGCTTCTGCCCCGCCACCGCCTCCGCCAGGTTGTCGAAGAACCGCACCCGCACCTTTCGCCGCTCCGGCCACCACAGGTCGAACACCTCGCACATGAAGCGCCCATACTCCTCCGGCGAGATGGTGAACGGCAGCGGTGTCCCATCGGCCGCGAACTCCGCCAGCGGGATGAACTGCATGTACTCCACGCCGATCGACCGGAAGAACCTGTAGGTCTCCTTCGGCTTGTGTACGTTGCTCTGGCTCAGCACGCATAGCACGTTGAAGTCCACCTTCTCCCGCTGCATCACCTCGATGCCCTGCATCACCTTCTTCCACGTGCCGTGCCCGGCCTTGTTGAAACGGTAGAGGTCGTTCACCTCCTCCGGGCCGTCGATGGAGATCCCGATCAGGAAACTGTAATCGCGGAAGAGCTGGCACCAGTCCTTGTCCAGCAGGACCCCATTGGTCTGCAGCGCGTTGGAGACACTCTGCCCGTCGCGCCCGTACCGCTTCTGGAACTCCACCAGCTTTTCAAAGAACTTCAAGCCCGCCAGCGTCGGCTCCCCGCCCTGGAAAGCGAACGTCGCCGCCGGATAGGAATAGAACAGGTAGGTGTCCACCAGCCGCTGCAAGGTCTCTTCCGTCATCACCCGGGCCGGCAGGTCCTTGTACGGATCCGCATCACGGTCCAGGTAGAAGCAGTATTGGCAGTCCAGGTTGCACACCGCCGAGGCCGGCTTGATCAGCAGCGACGAGATGCGCGGCGCCTGCCCGTCAGTCACAATCTGGAGAGGACTCCCAGCCGTCATATGCTTCGGAGTGTAACATCATGAGCCCGCAAGCCCTCGCAGCACTCGTCCATCAACGCCTCTTGAACCATGTCGACCCGGACTTCCGCACCGGCCAGCAACGCTTCTTCCAGCACGAGGTGGACTCCTACGGCGTCCGCACCGTCAATCTGAACGCCGTCATCCGTGAGGTCTACCGCGAAGTGAAGCCCTGGCCCGTCCCGCAGCGTGACGCCTTCATGAAGCTCATGTGGGAAACCGGCAAGCTCGAACCCGGCGCCCTGGTCTGCCACGTCTATCGCCGCTTCGGCCGCTCTTGCGGCGAAGCGGAGTTCCGCCTCTTTGAGCGCTGGCTCGACCGCTACGTCCACAACTGGGCCCACACCGACGGCGTTTCATCCTGGCTCCTCTCCGCCTGCATCGCCAATCAGCCCGACCTGCGCCTCGAGCTCATGCCCTGGACCGAATCCAGGAATCGCTGGAAACGCCGCGCCTCCGCCGTCGCTCTTCTCCAGGAGGCCAAGCACGGCCGCCACACCGAGTTCATCTTCAACATTGCCTCCCGCCTTCTCCCCGACCGCGACGACATGGTCGAAAAGGGCGTCGGCTGGCTCCTCAAGGAGACCTACCCAGCCAGGCCCGGCGAAACCCTTGCCTTCCTCCTCGACAGCCGCAACGCGGCCTCCCGCCTCACCCTCCGTTACGCCGCCGAGAAAATGACCCCCGCCCACCGCCGCGAGCTACTGTCGTCCTAGCCGCGGACCGGAAACTGAACCGGACGAAACACCCGCCGGGTCGAGGCGCTTCAACCTGGCATGTCCTGCCGCGTGATTCCCGGTGGAGGCTCAACGGATCACGGCAGTGACTTCGATCTCGACCAGAATGTCCTCCGACGCCAGCGACTGCACGCCCACCAGCGTGGCGGCAGGCGGTTCGCCCGCGCCCATGAACCGCAGACGCGCGGCCCGGACATCCTCGCGCATCGAGGGCTTGTAGTTCACCACGTAGGTGTTGATCTTCACGATGTCCTGAAACGTCGCCCCGGCCGCCGCAAGCGCAACCCGAGTGTTTTCCCAAACTTGATTCAGTTGCGCCCTCAGGTCGCCTTTACCTACGACTTCACCCTTGGCGTTCAGGGCCACCTGACCTGCGATCCAGATGACGGTCCGTGGCTTTGCCGTCACTACATGTGAATACGCCGGTGACTTCGCCAGGCCCTCCGGGTTGATGTGCCGGATGCTCTGAGCGTGAAGGCCGGCAAGGGAACAGAGAAAGACCATCGCTGCTTTGGACATTCGTCCAGGCTAGCAGGCCCTGCGCCCGCATCAGATCCATGAAGCCAAAACCGATTTTCCCTGGAGCCCGCCGGTGCTCGTCCGTAGCAGATAGCAGCGACGCCACGTCTCTTCAGACTCTTGCGGACCGGTGGCTCAATGGCCCTTGCAGCCCGGTGTATCCCTGCCCCGTAATGAGAGCCTCACGCCACCTCGCAGCCCAGAATCCCATCACCACCTCCTCTCGCGGCCCTTGCCGTCAGCCGGACCTCTCCCAGCCAGAGAAACGCAGGATGACTAAACGAACCCACGGGGCCTCTGGAATCATCAACTTAACCGTCGCGAAACGAACCGAAGAGAACCCACGACGTCCGCTCTCTCAAACCGCCTCTATCCTTGCGGTGGGGACCAGAAGCAGGTCTTCCGAACTCAAAATCGAACGCCCCGCAAGGCGGGCGGCCACCCAGGCAAGAGAGGCGGCAGCGAAAAGACCAAACGAACCCAATCCCATTCTCGGACACTCGCCTTCCTGTCACTTTTCAGTTACACTCGCACCCATGGCCATACGCAGCGCCGCTGTCCTCGGCGCCGGCACAATGGGCGCCGCCATCGCCGCCCACTTCACCAACGCCGGCATTCCCGCCACCCTCCTCGACCTCGTCCCCCCAGACCTCAAACGCATCCATCCCTCCGCTTTCTTTACTTCCTCCGGCCCAGCCCTCATTACGCCCGGCTCCTTCGACGAGCACCTCGCTGCTATCGCCTCGGCCGACATCATCGTTGAGGCAGTCACCGAAAACCTCGACATCAAGCGCGCCCTCTGGGCCCGCGCCCTTCAGCACGCCAAGCCCACCGCCGTCCTCGCCACCAATACCTCCGGCATCCCCCTACGCTCCATCTGCGAAGGCTGGGCGGAGGACGCCCGCCGCCGCTTCGTCGGCATGCACTTCTTCAATCCTCCCCGTTACCTCTACCTCCGCGAGCTCAGCCCCGGTCCCGACACCGATCCCGCCCTCATGGCCTCGCTCCAGCACTTCGGCGAGCGAGCCCTCGGCAAAGGCGTCGTCGTCTGTAAGGACACTCCCAACTTCATCGGCAATCGCATTGGGGCCTTCTTTGGTTCCACCGTATACAAGCTCATGCGCGAGCTCGACCTCACCATCGAGGAGGTCGACGTCCTCACAGGCCCCGTCATCGGGCTGCCCAAGTCCGCTTCCTTTCGACTCCTGGACATCGTTGGCCTCGACGTCTGGAAACACGTCTCGCAGAACCTCCACGACCTTGCTCCCTCCGATCCCTGGCGCGAGCGGTTCCTTCCCCCGGCGTTTCTGTCTGAAATCATCGCCCGGGGCTGGCTCGGCGACAAGACCGGCCAGGGCTTCTACCGCCGCAATAAGGACAAGTCCATCGACTGCATCGACTGGAAGACCCTCGAGTACCACCCCACCGCCAAGCCCAAGCTTCCAGCGGTTGAAAACGCCAAGCTGATCGAAGATCTCCCCACCCGTCTCCGTACCCTCTGCGCCGACACCGGCAAGGCCGGCCAGTTCCTCCGTACCCTCTTCACCGAGACCTGGCAGTATGCCGCCGAACGCCTCCCTGAGATCGCCCACTCCGAGGCCGACATCGACCATGCCATGCAATGGGGGTACGCTCACACCTACGGCCCCTTCCAGATCGCTGAAATCCTCGGACTCCGCCCTGCCGCGCCTGCCGTTCCCTCTCAAACCGCCACGGTCCACACCAATGCCGGTGCCTCCCTGAAGGACCTCGGCGACGGCTGCCTCCTGCTCGAGTTCCACTCCAAGATGAACTCCCTGGGGGCCGAC
>JACRKW010000059.1 GCA_016215215.1 Acidobacteriota bacterium | reverse complement strand
TGAGGGCCAAGGACAGCGCCACGACGCAGGCGTTGGCCGCGGAGATGAGTCCGAGCCGGCGGAAGAGAGCCTCGCCGCGGGCGGTGACGTAATAGGACAGCACCCCACCGGCTCCAAGCCCAAAGAGGGCGATGGAGATGGCCAGGAATGCGAAGTGGTAGTAGAAAATGACCGAGAAAATGCGGGTGAGCGAGAGCTCCAGGATCAGCGTGGCCGCAGTGGTCAAGCCGACGGCGGCGTACAGTGTGGGCCAGGCCGAGGATCTTCCGGAGAGCGAGGAGGAGACGATGGACAAACCTCTATGATACCCGCTTGTGCTGACGGGCCGGAGCGGCGGCTCGTTTCCTTGAAAGGAACGCAGGCTACGGCCGGAGCACGTTGATCACAACCGGATCGCTCTGTTGGGCGTTGGCGAGGGAGCGCACCTGGAAGACATAGAGACCGGGGCGAAGGGTATCCGGGATCTGGGCGTTGATCTGGGTGGGCGAGACGGAGAGCAGCGGCATGGGGATGTCGTTCATGGTGGCGCAAGAGCCGCCCATGACGGTGGGCAGGGGGATCTGGTCGGCGGTGTTGGCGACGCCGAGGTTCTGGCCGGTGATGGTGACGAAGCTGCCGGGCTTGATGGTCTGGGTGCCGTCGATGGAGTTGACGACGCCGCGGACGCCGGCGGGGATGACCGGCCGCGTGGCCGATGACGTCTGCACCAGCGGAATGACGCTGAGGCCGGAGAGAGTGATGGCGTAGGCCGCGGTACCGGCGGAGTTGACCACCATCCAGCGCGGCGGGATGTTCTGCCGGGTCTGGCCCTGCAGGGTGAAGGTTGGGTTTTCGGGAACCACGCCGAGAAGTTGCTCGGCGCCGGTGCGGACATCGACGAGCTCGAGCGTGGTGCGGGCCTCGTCGCGAACGGAGGTGGGGTTGAGGTTCTGGCGCACGGGGAGGGTAAGGCGAACGAAGAAGTTCTCGTCGATGGGGGCGACAGCGGCGACGTTGCGCTGGCCGGCGCTGACGATGGTAGTGGTGGTGCCGCCGCCGGTGCCGGGGGTGGTGACGCTCTGGCCGGGCTTCTCGGCGCCGCCGATAGGGCTGAGGGAGTTGTTGAGGACCAGCCCATTGGCCAGCATGAAGGTGTGTTGCGGGGCGATGCCGAGGGCGCCGTAGTACATGGCGGTAATGGGAGTGGTGAAAAGCTGGCGCGAAGCGGTATAGGCGTCGGTCAGCGCGTCATACAGGTAGGCCGTGCCTCCGCCGGCGAGGAGGAGAATCTGGGTGTAGTCGGGCGAGCCGAGCATGAAGCGCGGACCGGCGATCGCCAGTTGCGCACCGTTAGCCTGAAGTCCGAGCACGGGAGACGGATCGCGGGGCAGCGCCCTGCCGCCAGTGATCTTCCAGGCGGTGCCGTTGGACATGATGAATTGCAGGCCGGTGATGCCCATGGCGAGAGTCTGCGGGGCGATGATGGCGGCGTTGCCCTGGCGCGGGAGGGGAGGAAACTCGACTTCGCCGATGTAGCGGTTCAGTTCCAGATCGACCATGCCGACGCCCTCGGTGCCGCCGGTATCGCCGGTGACGCCGTTGGAGCAGGCGACGTAGAGCAGCCCGCCGTCGGTGGAGAGAGCCATCTTCTGAGGCATCTGGCAGACATTGATGGGATCGAGCAGCCGGTTGAGCTTGAGATCGAAGACCTCAATGCGGTTGAATCCGGCATTGGTGATGTAGGCGCGCCCGCGGGATTCGTCGAGTTGGATATCGCGCAGGCCGTGATTGAGGTTCAGGCCGGTGGGGATGGGGTAGATCATGCCCCGCATGTCCGAGGTCCGGTAGTTCATGTAGACCTTGATCCGGTTCGGGATGTTGATGGCTTCGGGAGAGATCAGGTCGATGACAAGCGGGTTGCCGTTCAAACCGGCATTGAAGGATAAGTTGGTGCCGGGCTGGCGCACCACGCCGCTGCGGCCGGGATCCATGGTGAGGGTGAGGGAGGAGGGAGCCAGCCCACTATCGGCCTGGGCAATGAGGGAGGAGTTGAGGTTGGGAACCGCAAAGGTGAGCTTCCCCTTGCCGAGGTTGTTGATGCGCAGGCGGGCGCTGGCGATGCCGCGATTGCAGTCATCCACGGCCATGAAGACGGTGGTGGTTTCGGGCTGGATGATGGGGTAGTCGTAGAGGTTGGCCAAGGGCAAGTGGATCAGGCCGGACTCCGAGAGGCCCCAGGCTTCCGATCCGTCCGAAGTGATGACCATGCGGGCGACGATGGATTCGGGCATGCGGATGCCGAGCTTGATGCCGAGGTTCTGCGCGTCAGAGACGAGCAGAGTCGAGGCCAGAGGGCGGGAGGGCGGCTGGGCGAAGGGAGCCATGTTGAAAGCCGCGTAGAGCGTGGAGCCATCGGGAGAGTAGGCCGCTCCACCGAGGTTTTGCAAAGAGTTGAACGTAGCGCCGGCGGGGAAGGGGAAGGGTGAATTCACGATGGACTGCTGGGCAGAGACGGCCAGAGTATTGGTGTTGTACTTGGTGAAGCCGGCCATGAAACCGGCGCCGTCGGGGGCCATGGCGATGACTGTGGACTGGCCGGTGACGTTGCGGCTCTTCAGAATCATTCCGGAGGCCACTTCGTAAACGAAGGCGATGGTGTTGGCGCCGTTGTTGGTGACGCTGAGGCCGATGATGAACTCGCCTGACGGGGTTCTGCGTAGCGCTCCATTGAAGGCAGTGACGGGCCGGCTGAGCTGCGTAGTTCCCAGGGCAGGCGGGGTGACGGGCGGGGGCGGGACGGGAATGGAGGTGGCCTGCTGCGCGGCCTGGTTGCGGTCGTAGAGCAGGAGGGTATTGAAAGCGTTGTTGGCGCCGGTGCCGAGGGTGGAGATCAGGACGCGGCCATCGACGCCGACCTCGACGCCCTGAGGCCGGGCAGGGAGGGACACGGTGGTGAGGATCTGGTTGGCGCCAAGGTCGATGACGGTGAGCGTGGAATCGGGCTGGATCTGCGAACCGGCGTTGGTGACGTAGAGGTAGCGGCTATCCATATCCATGGCGGCAGCCAGCGGGCCGCGGCCAACGGGGATGGAGGTGAGCCGGGCCTTGATGGAGTAGTCCCAGACATCGACGCGGTTGGAGTTCTGGTTGACCAGGTAGAGGCGCGAGCGGGATTCATCCAGGACGATATCGGAGGGCGGGCCGCCGAGACGGATGACATCCCCGAAGGTGGCGCCGGTGGTCTGCGCGCGTAGCGGGGCGAAGCCGGCAAGGGTGAGGATCCCCAAGAGCGGGGCCGACAGCCGGGCGGCACGGAAAAGGGTGCGTTGCGCAATCATGGCTAATCAGTTAGTCTAAACCCTGCCGCCCGGTTCAAGTTGCAGGCAGCACCGAAACCTAGCGCCGTAAGGCGGGTTTAGGATGAGTTCGAGTGTTATCCCGCGCCGGCCCCGGTCCAAGACGGCCCAGATGAAGCTTAGAGTCTACAACCAAACGCGGGGCACCGTGGTGGCTGAGGCCGCCGACCGGGCGGGAGACAGCGCGACGCGGAGGACCGGATTGCTGAATCGTACCGGCCTGGATGCCGGTGAGGGCCTGTGGATTGTGCCGTGCGAAGCCGTTCACTGTTTCTTCATGAAGTTCACCATCGACGTGTTGTTTCTGGACCGGGACCGGAAGGTGGTAAAAGTAAGACCGTCGCTGATGCCGTGGAGAATCTCCGGGAGCCTGCGGGCGCACTCGGTGCTGGAGTTGCCA
The DNA here is from genome assembly GCA_016215215.1 of Acidobacteriota bacterium. GTDB lineage: Bacteria > Acidobacteriota > Terriglobia > Bryobacterales > Bryobacteraceae > Paludibaculum. Next base: position 15,024 of record JACRKW010000059.1, on the reverse strand, counting down.
GAGGGGCAGATCGCGGCCACCGGGACGATGCCCGGAGACCAGTTGGAATTTGAGAAAGTAGTTGGATCATGACATCGAGAGGCATGCTGGCCGCGGCACTGCTGGCGGCGGTAGCGATGGGCGGCTGCGCACGGCGCACGGCGGCCATTCCGGCCCAGTCACCACCGCGGACGTCGATGAGGGCGACGCTGGACAAACAGGTGCGCAACGCCGTGGTGGCGGGAGAGGGCGACCAGGAGGTCCGCATCCTGAGGCAGCGGCTGGCCATCGCGCCGGAGGCCAACGAACTGCGCGTCCAACTTGCGGACAAGTACGAGGCGGCGGGCTTTCCCGACCTGGCGCTGGAGCACATCAGAAACGCGCGGCTGAGAGAGCCGCGGGAGCGGGCACTGCTGCTGAGCGAAGTACGCCTGCTGAGAGACCAGGATCTGCCGGGGGAGGCGGTTTCAACGTTGCAGCAGTATCTGGGCCTGGCCGGGGGAGCCGATCCCGAATTGCGGAGCTGGCTGGGAATCGCGCTGGACGAGGCGGGCAAGCTGGAGCAAGGGGAGCGAGCGCACAGGGAGGCCCTGGCGGTGTCGCCGGAGAGCGACGCGCTGCACAACAACCTTGGCTATAACCTCTTGCAGCAGCGGCGCTACGCGGAGGCGGCGACCGAGTTTGAAGCGGCGCTGCGGATCAACCGCCGGTCCGAGACGGCGCGCAGCAACCTGGCGCGGGCGATGGCGGAACGGCCGGCGGGGCAGGACCCCACCGCGGCGGTGGCGCACTGGACGACGGCGGTGGACGCCGCGGCGGCGCACAGCAACCTGGCGGCGGCCTATATCGAGCAGGCCCAGTACCAAAAGGCTCGTGAAGAGATCAGGACCGCGTTACGATACAAGCGGGCCTACGGGCCGGCGCTGAACAATTTGAAGCTGGTGGCCGAACTGGACGGACGTCCGGCGGAGATCACCAGCGAGGAGCGCCCGGCGCGCTGGCATCGCTTCACCGCGTTGATGAAGCGGGCATTCACCAAGAGAGATGCGGAGGCGGAGGCCCGGACGCGGAAAGCGAAAGATCCGCGAACCGTGGCATCGCGATAGTCAGGAGCAACAAGAAGATGAAACAAGTGCTGCGTCAGGTTTTCGTACGCCTTTCCCAAGAGAAGAAGGGGCAGGACCTGGTTGAATACGCGTTGATTGTGGCGGCCGTGGGGCTGGCGCTGATCACAACGGTGAATCAGCTCTCCACGGCAATCGTGAGCCTGTACTCGAGCATTACGCAGGGTCTCACCAGCATTGGCGCCCAGGGATCCTAGTCCCGGGAACGCGCAACGGTGGCTGGCGCCGGACCTGGCGCTGGCAATGGCCGTTGTTGCGCTCTTTACGAGCCTTTTCCTGTTCGGCGGCACAGAGCGGCTGTTTCGGGATTCGGACACGGGCTGGCACATCCGGACGGGCGAACGGATCCTGGCCGGAGAGGGCATCCCGCGGACGGATCCTTATTCGTTTTCCAAGCCGGCCGGGAGATGGATGGCATGGGAATGGGCTGCCGACGCGACGATGGGCTGGCTGCACCGGGCATCAGGGATGCGCGGCGTGGCGTGGCTATTCGGGCTGGCGATCGGCGGCTGCTTCTGGCTGTGGATCCGGCTGACGTGGCGCTGCGGTGGGGACTTCCTGCTGGCGTGCGCCATGCTGCCGGCGCTGTGGACCACGGCGGAGCTGCACTGGCTGGCGCGTCCGCACGTGCTGGGCTGGCTTCTCCTGCAAGCCACGCTGATGACGGCCGAAGGGAGCCCGGCGGCTTTCAGCGTCCGGCATGGCGGCCTGGCGTTGCTGGCCGGAGCGGTTTGGGCCAACGTTCATGGGAGTTTTCTGCTGGGCCTGTTGGTTCTGTCTCTCTATGCAGTGGGCGAAGTGATTCAATGGCTGATCTGGAACAACGGCGACTTGAGGCGTGCCGGATGGCAGGCGCGGCTGCTGTTGTGCGCCTCAGTGGGAACGCTCGTGAACCCTTACGGATGGGAGCTGCACCGGCACGTTGCGGGCTATCTGGCCGACAAGGAGCTACTGAGCCGGGTGGCGGAGTTCCAGAGCTTCAACTTTCATACTGCGGGCTCGGGGCCGGTGCTGGCGGTACTGATGCTGACGCTGGCGGGCGCCGGGTGCGCGCTGGCGCAGCGCAACCTAGGCCGCGGACTGGCGCTACTGTTCTTCGCGGTGGTGGCCATCCGGTCGGCGCGGGGATTGCCGCTGGCGGCGGTATGCGCACTGCCTCTGTCCAACGGATCACTCACTTTGATGCTGCTCCGAGCGCGGGGATGGCGTCCCTGGCTGGAGCGCGGGCTCAGCGCTTTGCTGACTTATTCGGGCAACCTGAGGAAGATCGATGCACGGATGAGCGGCGCCGCGCCGGCGGTGATGGCGGCGGGCTGCGCATGGCTGGCGCTGGGGATTCCGGCGGTGGCGGCGCGCACGGGGTTTCCGCCGGACCAGTTCCCGGTAGCCGCGGCGCAACAGGTGGCGGCATTGCCGGCCGGGGCGCGGATCCTGGCGCCGGACAAGTTCGGCGGCTACCTGATTTACCGCTTCAACGGACAGCGCAAAGTCTACTTCGACGGGCGCAGCGACTATTACGGCGCAGCGTTCATGAAGCGCTACTTGCGGCTGATGGAAGCACGGCCAGGGTGGCGCGACGAGGTTACGAAGTTCGGGTTTACTCACGCACTCATCCCGCCGGACGGGGCGCTCTGCGCCGCGTTGGAAGGCTCGGGATGGAGGAGAATGTACGAAGACCGCGTCGCGGCGCTGCTGGAGCGCCCGCGGGGATGGCAGTGAGGTCAAGATGGACCGACAACGGACGTTGATCATTTTCGGCGCGGCCTGGGTCTCGGCTGCCCTGCTGACGTGGTTCCTATGGGCGAAGACCAAGGCCCCCACGGCAGAGAAGACGACCAGTGTGGCGGCCGCATCGAAGGACATGCCAGCGGGCACGCGGTTGCGGGCAGCCGATCTGAAACTGGTGAAGTTGACCACGGCGGATCTGCCGAAGGGGGCGGTGCTGGACGCCAAGCTGGCGGAGGGCCGCGCGCTGCTCTACCCGGTGACGGCGAACGAGCCGTTGACGACCAACAAGCTAAGCTCCACGGGCGGCGCAGAGGGCCTGCCGGCAACGATCGATCCGGGCATGCGGGCGGTTTCGATTCCGATCTCCGACGTGAGCGGGGTGGCGGGGCTGATCCAGCCGCGGTCACGGGTGGACGTGCTCTTCACGCGGCCGGGTTCGATGGCCGAGGCGATGACCACGGTGGTGCTGGAAGACGTGACGGTGATGTCGATCAACCGCAACACGGAGATCAGCCCGGCGGCTCCGGCGGCGGGCGCGAGCGGGACGGCCGCGCCGGCGCAGACCAACCTGAGCGTGACGCAAACCCGCGCGGTGACGCTGCTGGTGACGCCGGAAGATGCGCGCAAGCTGGAACTGGCCAAACACCAGGGCCGGCTGAGCCTGGCGCTACGCAACCCGCTGGACCGGTCCCGCATGGCCAACCGCGAGGCGGTGACGGCCGAGGTCCTGGATCCACAGCTTTTTACCCGCGTGAGAAGGCCGCAGATGGTGGGCGGCGGGCCCGGCGCGATCCGCGACCCGAAGGCGTGGGCCGCGCTGACGGGCGAGGAGCCGAAGAAGGAAGAGAAGAAGAAGGAGCCGCCCAAGCCACGGCTGGTGGTGGACGTGTTCCGCGGCGATAAGCACTTGCAGGAGAGCTTCCAGTGATGCGTGGCAGGATTCCGACGGCACTATTGGCGGCACTAGCCGCGGCCTGGGGGGCCGTCACGGCGGCCCAGACTCCGGCTGCGAAAGACATGGACCTGCTGCTGGGGCGGGGTGAGCTGCTGCAGTTCGCCAACGACGTGGTGCGCGTGGCGGTAGCCGAGCCGAAGGTGGCCGATGCGGTGGTGGTGGGCCCGCGCGAGGTGATGATCAACGCGAAGGGCGCAGGCTACACGACGGTGGTGATTTGGGAGACGGGGCAGCACGCGGCGCGCTACAACGTGCGCGTGGTGGAGGAGGCGTCGGCGACCGAGGCGTCGCGCAAGCGGGTGCGCGATGCGATGAAGGAGAAGGGCATCGACGTCGTGGTGAACGGCGATACGGTGATCCTGACAGGCGAGGCGAAGACGGCCGATGAAGCTCGCAAGATGGGCGAAGAGGCCGCACCGCTGGGCAAGAGCCTGGTGAACCTGGTGCGGGTGGCCAAGCCGGCCGCGCCGCGTCAAGTGATGCTGCAGGTGAAGTTCGCCAGCGTGGACCGGGTGGCGTTGAGCGAAGTGGGAATCAACCTGTTCAGCCGCAACGACAAGCTGCTGGGGCAGACCTCGACGCAACAGACGGCGACGCCGCGATTCAGCCAGTTTCAGTTCGAAAACCAGAACTTCGCCAACTCGACGGTGAACTTCAGCGACCTGCTGAACCTGTTCCTATACCGGCCCGACCTGAATATCGGGGCGACCATACGCGCCATGCAGTCGCGCAACCTGCTGCAGATCCTGGCCGAGCCGAACCTGATCGCGGTGGAGGGAAAGGAAGCGAGCTTCCTGGCGGGCGGACAGTTCCCATTCCCGACGCTCACGTCGACGACTACGGGCGGAGCGGTGGCGCCGGTGATCACGGTGCAGTTCAAGAACTTCGGCGTGGAGCTGGCGTTCACGCCAACCATTACCGACGAGGGGAAGATCCATTTGAAGGTGGCGCCGTCGGTGAGCGCGCTGGACTTTGCCAACGCCGTCCAGTTGCAGGGTTTCTCGATTCCGGCGATCTCGACGCGGACAGCCTCCACCGAGGTGGAGTTGAACGACGGCGAGAGCTTCGCCATCGCGGGACTGCTGGACAGCCGGGTGACTCAGGAGTTGCGGAAGATCCCATGGATCGGCGACGTACCGGTGCTGGGATGGCTGTTCAAGTCGCGCTCGACCAAGAAGAGCCAGGACGAGTTGCTGGTGGTGGTGACGCCGCGCTTCGTCAAGCCTCTGACGGCTGAGGAGAAGGCGGAACTGCCGACGAGCATTGAGCCGTTCCTGCAATCGGCGGATGAGGAACTGGCCAAAAGGAACAAGAAGAAGAAGGCGAAGAGCCCGCAGTATGTGGGTCCGGCCGGCTACCAGACGCCGGCGGGCAAGACGGGCAGCAACCAGGTGAAGGGAGCCAGGCCGGAGGCGCAACTCCCCACCGATACCATGCCGGCGGAACCGAAGAAGAAATAGATGGGCGCCAGGGGCACAGCCAGGCGAGACCGGCGCGGCGCCACATCGCTGCAGTTGCTGGTGATCCTCGTGCCGGTGCTGTTCGCCTTCATGGGATTCGCGGTGGACCTGGCGCGGCTGTACCTGATCCGGATGGAACTGCAGACGGCGGCCAACGCGGCGGCGATGGCGGCGGCGGCGCGGCTGATCGGAACGGAAGCGGCGCTGGCGCAGGCCGGCGAGCAGGGTGCGTTCAGCACGACGGACGTGAGCGGCTATGCGAACAAGTACGACTTCGGCGCGGTGACGATCGGGCAAGGCACGGGCTTTCTCACGAGCGAGCCGCCGACGATGTCTTACTACGACACGATGGCGGCGGCCGTGGCCCCGGGCGAAGGCAGCGGCGAGGCGGGCGGCGCGACGGCGAAGTACGCCAAGGCGACCATCCGGGCCGAGGCTCCACTGCTGTTCTTCGGCTTTCTGTCGATTGCGCAGGAGCGCAAGACGCCGATCGAGGTGAACGCGGTGGCCGGCGTAAGCGCGCCGCTGTGCACGGCGTGCGCGATTGAGCCGATTGCGGTCTCGGCGGTGGACCCGGCCGATACGACGGACTTCGGTTTCGTCCGCAACACGCGCTACACGCTGGGCTATCAGTGCAACGGCAATCCGACGCCGTCGCCGATCGGCAGCACGCAGCGGATTCCGTACGTGATGATCAACCGCTACAACGATCAGGCGACGGTGCTGGTGGACGAGGCGACGCAGGCCTACCGCGTGGGGGCGCAGGGAATGCTGCCGACGGCCACTCCGGATAACACCGCGGACCCGACAACGTTTCAATACCGCGCGTGCACGACGATCGCCACCGATGAAGCCATTTGGGCGAACGCCACGCCGCAGGGTTGCAGCGCCGGGGGGCCGCCGAATCCGGCGGCGGCGTTCGCCTGCGGGCTGTACACGCGGTTTGACTCGAGCGCCGTGCATCCGTCGTGCGCGAACATCCCCGAGGTGGACGCGGCGCTGGCGCTGTACAGACAGGACACGGACCTGGCGGACGTGGAGGAGTACTCGGCCTACGCGGGCAACGGGCGCCGGGTGATTACGGTGGCGATCGTGGAGAACATCGGCGCCACGCCGATGCAGCCGCTGGGCTTCCGGCAATTCCTGGTGGAACCCAACCCGGACACGACGACCACGAATCCGGCGGATTCCAACGCGCGGTTCGCGGCGCTGTACATCGGCTACCCGATGCCGCTGAGGCAGGGCCGGTTTGACGGCGGCTGCAGCGTCACGGCGGGTCCTGGGAAGGTGGTGCTGCACCGATGAGGAATCGCGGGCGCAGCGGTGCGGTGTTGTTGGAGACGGCGATGTGGACGCCGGTGCTGATCCTGTTGTTCCTGGGAACGGTGGAACTCAGCCGGGTGACCTACACCTACTACACGCTGAAGAAGATCCTGTACGACTTTGGGCGTTCCGCGGCGACGCTGCAGGGGGCGAACTTCTGCGACGAGAGCGACGCGCAGATTGTCGCGGCCAAGGCGCGGGCCATTTCGGGCACGGCCGACGGCGCGGGGCCGGCGCTGCTGCCAGACCTGGCGGCCGACCAGATCACGCTGCGGCTGGAGCGTTACATTCCGGAGACCGCTTCGCTTTCGGACTGCGTGTGCGAGGCGACGGTGGTGGGGTGCGACGCCAGCCAGGGAGCGCCTGCTCCGGACTACCTGGTGGTGACTCTGCCGGAGGGCTACCCGATCACGCTGCGGTTCCCGGGGATCCTCAACGAACCAATCCCGCTGCGGCCTGTCATCCGGCTGCCGTTTGGAGGAGTCTGACGATGGCGGGCAATGGAGCACGCCGCCGGGGGCAGGCCATGATGGAATACATCATGCTGTTTGTGGGCGTGATCATGCCGCTGACGTTCGGCCTGATCGCGATCGCGCAGATGATGTGGATCTGGCACAGCGTGGTGGACTACACGCGACTGGGCGCGCGATACGCGGCGACGCACTGCTGGCAGGCGGGCGGGTCCAACGTGGTGGAGTGGATGCGGCAGAACGTGCCGCCGATTCCGGACCAGAGTTCGTTCCGGGACGGGGGAGTGGAGTTGCTGGTGGAGTATTACAAGAAGAATCCGGACACGGGACTGCCGGAGGAGTTCTCCTGCGACGGCGAGTGCTCGGTGCAGTGTATTCCGGACAGCGTCACGGTGCGGGTGAGGAACTACGAGTACAGGTTTTTTCTGACCTATCTGGGTCTGCCGCCGGTGCAGATCCCCGACTTTTCGGCGTCGATGCCGGTTGAGGGCGCGGGCTGCGATCCGGAACTGGGAACGTGCACGCCCTGAGTGAGGAAACGAGATCATGTCATCCACAACAATCCTGGTCGCCTCCACCGACGAACACTTCCGCGAGATGGTGCGTGAGAGCCTGCTGAACATGCCGAACGCCAAGCTGGCGGGGGAGTACCCGGAGATCACGATGAATCTCTATGTGCGGGTGCTGCAGGACCTGGAGAGGAACCCGGAAGCGGCGCTGTTTCTGGACCTGGCAGGCGATCCGGAGATCAGCCTGAAGGCGCTGGAGAAGCTGAAGCAGGCGGCGCCGGATCTCTATGTGGTGGCGGCCAACTATGCGGGCGACGCCGATACGGTGATTTCGGCGGTGCGGCACGGGGCGAACGACTTCCTGCAGCTTCCGCTGCGGCGATCGGATTTCCGGGACGCGCTGGCGCGGCTGGAGCGGACACCGCGGCGGGCTGCAACGGGCGGAAGCCGGCTGGGGCGGGTCTACACGTTCCTGGGGGCGAAGGGCGGCGTGGGCGCCACGACGCTGGCCGTGAACTTCGCGTCGGTGCTGGCACAGCGCAAAGCGAACACGGTGCTGCTCGATGTGGACTGGTGCAATAACGACGTGGCGATGCAGATTGGCGCGGGCGGCGCACAGCATTCGCTGTTCGACCTTTCCGATTCGATGGGCAGGATGGACCAAGCTCTGTTCGAAGGGCTGGCCAGCCGCGACCCGCTGGGCTTCCTGTTCATGGGGCCGCCGGACGCGCTTATGCCGCAGGGCTACTTCATGGGGCCGGTATTCCGCGAGCTGTCGACGTTCCTGGTGGAGAAGTACGAAAGTATCGTGGTGGACGCCGGCCGTGACATCAACAGCGAGCTGGTGCAGACGGCGCTGCAGGTGTCGAGCAGCATCTTCCTAGTGACGACGCAGGACTATCCTTCGGTGCGCAACGCGCAACGGTACATGTCGTTCCTGGTGCAGCTCGGCTTCACGGTGGACCAGGTGAAGATCGTGGTGAACTTCTACACGAAGAAACCGGGCTCTCACCTGGCCTCGCTGGACCAGATTCAGCAGACCCTGAACCAACCGGTGTTCTACGGAATCCCGCAGTCGCCGGCGGTGCTGGCGGCGATCAACAAAGGCCGGCCGTTCGTCACCGACCGGGAAGCGGCGGGCGATCTGGACCGGATCTTCCGGTCGTTCGTGGACAAGGCGACGGGACGGAAGAAGGAGGATGCGGCCGCGTAAGCGTTCGAAGTACACGCCATGTCGACACGACCTCCAGCCAGGCCCGCGACGGGCACAGACCGTTGGTTCCAGCTCAAGTCGCAGATTCATTCGCGGCTGTTGAATTCGCTGGACCCGGATCAGCTCCGCACGCTGAACAAGGACGGCATGCGGGACCAGATCGGGCTGGTGGTGGAGAAGCTGGTGCTGGACGACGGCGTGCCGATGACGCTGGGCGAGCGCGAGCGGCTGGTGGAAGAGATCCTGGACGAGGTGTTCGGGCTGGGTCCACTGGAGGTGCTGCTGAAGGACCCGACGATCAGCGACATCCTGATCAACGGGCACGACAACGTCTACGTGGAGCGCAACGGGCGGCTGGTGGAGACCAATGTGCGGTTCAAGGACGCCGGCCACGTGCGCCTGGTGATCGACCGGATCGTCTCCAACATCGGGCGGCGCATCGATGATTCGTCGCCGATTGTGGACGCACGGCTGGCCGACGGTTCGCGCGTTTGCGCGGTGATTCCTCCGCTGTCGTTGATCGGCCCGGTGCTATCGATCCGGCGGTTTGGCAAGAAGCTGCTGACCACCGACGACCTGCTGAAGAATGAAACGTTCACCGCGGGGATGCTGGACTTTCTGAGCGCGTGCGTGGAGGCGCGGCTGAACGTCCTGATCTCTGGAGGATCGGGATCTGGAAAGACGACGCTGCTCAACACGCTGACGCGGTTCATTCCGGAAGAGGAGCGGATCGTGTCGATTGAAGACACGGCGGAGCTGCAGATTCAGCAGTCGCACGTGGTGCGCCTGGAGACGCGGCCGATGAACATCGAAGGCGCGGGCGCGATCACGCAGCGCGACCTGGTGATCAACGCATTGCGCATGAGGCCGGACCGGATCCTGATCGGCGAGTGCCGAGGCGCCGAGGCGCTGGACATGCTGCAGGCGATGAACACGGGCCACGACGGATCGATGACCACGGTGCACGCCAACTCGGGACGGGACGCGTTTTCGCGCATCGAGACGATGGTGATGATGGCGAGCCAGTTCATTCCGGACTACGTGATCCGGCAGATGACGGCGGCGGCGATCCAGATTGTGGTGCACATGGCACGGCTGAACGACGGCTCGCGCAAGGTGGTGGAGATCGGCGAAGTGATAGGCACGGACCGGGACCAGGTGGATACTGCGACGGTGTTCGAGCTGGAGCGGACGGGAATGAACTCGCGAGGAAAGGTGATGGGGCACTTCCACGCAACGGGGTACAAGCCGGCGTGTCTGGACCGGCTGCGCTCCTATGGGGTGCATCTGCCGGAATCGCTGTTCCGCGAAGTGCAGGCGATCAAGGACAACTAGGATGTTCCTCTTCGTCTCATTCCTGATCTTCTCCGGCGCGCTGTTTGGCGCGGCGTGGTACGTCTACTCCGTGCCGCGGCAGGAGGAGAGCCGGCTGCTGGGCGCGCGGTTGCGGGAGATCCGGGCCAAGACGGCTGGCGGCCGCGGTCCGCGCGCGGTGAGCGACCTGATGATCCACGAGGACCGGGGGCGGCTCACGTTTCTCACCGACTTCATGCAGTGGCTGGGCCCGGCGCGGCGCATGCAGGCCTACATCGTACAGGCCAACCTCCAATACAAGGCCGGCGACGTCCTGACGCTGTGCCTGCTGATCGGAGGGGCGGCGTACCTGTTGCTGGGTCTGGCGGGAATGAGTTTGACCGCGCTGCGGATCGTCTTCTCGCTGGCGCTGTCGTCGCTGCCGATCATGTACATCCGGCGGGTGCGGAACAGGCGTTTGGCTCGATTCGAGGAGAACCTGCCGGACGCAATCGACCTGTTCAACCGTTCGATGAAGGCGGGTCACAACATCCACGCGGGGCTGGAGACGATCGCCACCGAGACGCTGGACCCGGTGAAGATGGAGTTCAAGAAGGTGGTGGAGGAGCTGGCCCTGGGCTCGCAGCTCGAGGCGGCTCTGCACCTGCTGGGGGCGCGCGTTCCGCTGATCGATTTGAAGTTCTTCATCACGGGATTGATTCTGCAGAGGCAGACGGGCGCCAACATGGTGGCGGTGCTGGAGAACCTTTCGGTGCTGATCCGCGAGCGCCTGAACCTTGCCGCGAAGATGAAGGCGGCGACGACGCAGCAGCGCTTTTCGGCCGGTTTGCTGTGCGTGCTGCCTGTGGTTGTGGGACTGGGGTTCTGGGTGGTGAAGCCGGAGTACATCCGCTTGCTCTACAGTGACGAGACGGGGAGCAAGTTCCTGACTTACGCCATCTGTTCTGAACTGGTAGGAATCCTGATCATCCGCAGGATTTCGAGTCCGAGACTATAGAGGACACATGCTCACCGGCGCTATCTTTTTTGTCATCGCATTCGCCACGCTGGCGGCGTTGCTGTGGGCGGGTTTCCAACTTTTCCAGACGGTGGAGAACCCGCTGGCCGACCGGCTGGAGGAGCTCCAGGCGCAGGCGGTGGTTTCGAGCGGCCACCTGCGGCGGCGCAAAGGTGGCGGCGGGTTCCTGAACAGCTTCCTGTACCTGGTGAGCCTGATCCCCGGCGCCGACGAGTACCTGAATGATACGGAGAAGGAACTGGCGCAGGCCGGCATCCGCAAGAAGCAGGCGCTGGCCGGATTCGTGCTGGGCCACCTGCTGTTCTTCGCGGCGCTTTTCGGAGGGATGCTCTACCTGCAGCGGGACAATCCGTGGTCGCAGCGGTTTGGTGGGCTGATCGCGGCGGCGCTGTTGGGCTGGCTGCTACCGAACCAGGTGTTGCACCGGCTGGTGCGGCGCTACCGGCAGAAGCTGCAGGAGGCGCTGCCGGACACCGTTGACCTGCTGGGCATCGTGCTGGGGACGGGACTGGCGCTGGACCAGGCGATGACGCGGGTGTCGGAAGAGATGCAGTTCATCTACCCGGAACTGGCCAACGAGTTCTACACGGTGGTGATGCAGGTGAAGGCGGGACAGGAGCGGTCGAAGGCGTTTCAGATGATGGTGCGCCGGACCGGGCTGGAGGACATCAAGAGCCTGTCGGCGATGATCATCCAGAGCGAGCGGTTCGGAACGTCGCTGGCGAGCGCGCTGAAGGTGTATGCCGACGCGCTGCGAACGCGACGGAAACTGCGGTCGGAGGCGGCGGTGGCCAAGGCCGGAATCAAGATGCTGTTCCCGATCGTGCTGTTCATCCTGCCGGCGCTGTTCATTATCACGCTGGTGCCGGGCCTGCTGAGCGTGCTGCGCGACCTGAAAGGCGGGATCGGGGCGCGGTAAGGCCGGGATCCGGCCTTGCCCCGGTGGGCGCGGCCCGATATGATTCTCGCCATGCCCCAGCATCGCCGTGAATTCCTGGCCGCTTCGGCGGCTTTCACCATCGTCCCCCGGCACGTCCTGGGCGGGCCGTCCTTCGTCGCGCCGAGCGACAAGATCACGCTGGCTTACATCGGCACGGGCACGCAAGGCCTGCGCGAGATGATGGGCCTGCTCCAGATCCCCGACATTCAGATCGTGTCGGTGTGCGACCCTTCGCAGCACGCCACAGGGTACAAGGACTGGTCGCCCACGGGCATCCTCCAATCCATCCGCCGCACCCTGAACAAGCCCGATTGGCGTCCTGGCAGCGAGAGCACGATTCCAGGAGGCCGTGACGCGGCCAAAGACATTGTGGAAACGTTCTATGCCAACGCGCGTGCGAGCGGCACGTTCAAGGGCTGCTCAGCCTACGCGGACTACCGTGAGCTGCTGGACAAGGAGAAGGACGTCAACGCGGTGAAGGTGATCACGCCCGACCACCACCACGGCGTGGCATGCATCGCCGCCATGAAGCGGGGCAAGCATGTGATTGTCCACAAGCCCATCGCCAACCGGCTGAAGGAGGCGAAACTGGCGATCGACACAGCGCGAGCGACGGGCGCCGCGACGCACTTCATCCCGTGGGACTCCAATGGCTCAATGGACCAGGTGATGGCATGGATCAACGACGGCTCCATCGGCACGCTGCGCGAGGTCCACAACTGGACCAACCGGCCGGTCTGGCCGCAGTATGCGAGCCTGCCCACCGACACGCCCGCGGTGCCGGCGGGATTTGATTGGGACCTGTGGCTGGGCCCGGAGGCCGACCGCCCCTACCACCCGAACTACACGCACATGGTGTTCCGCGGCTGGTACGACTTTGGCGGCGGGTCGATGGCCGATATGGGCCATTACAGCCTGTGGACTGTCTTCAATGCACTGGAGCTGGCCGGCCCGACATCGATCGAGCCGATGCTGAGCCATCAGTGCACCTTCCGCGACACGGTTTCGGCGAGGATCCAGAACGACTTCTCCTTCCCCACGGCCAGCTCGGTCCGGTTCCGCTTCCCGGCGCGCGGCAGCCGTCCGGCGGTGGACCTGTATTGGCACGAGGGCGGAATGCGCCCCCCGAATCCGCCTGAGCTGGATGAGGACAGCAAGGAGTTCCCGGCCGAAGCCATGATGTTCGTCGGGGACAAGGGCAAGATCCTGGCCGGCTTCCGGGTGGAAAACCCGCGGCTGATTCCAGAGAGGAGAATGCGCGCGCTGAACATCCCCGAGGCCCCGCCGCGGCGCCCGCAGCGCGAATCCGGCCAGCCGTCACCGGGGATGCGCCAGTGGATCGAGGCGTGCAGGGGTGGCAAGCAGTCGCTCGGCTCATTCCTGAATGCCTGGCCGATCTCGGAGGCCGCCAACCTCTATGCCGTGGCTCTGCGCACGGGCAAGCGAATCCTCTACGACGCCGCCACCATGACGATTACCAACATCCCTGAGGCTAACAAGTACCTGGCCCGCGACTACCGCAAGGGTTGGGATCCCAAGACCATTTGAATCGCCGGAGGACACTCATGCACACGTTCAGCCGCCGCACCCTCTTCACCACGGCTCTGGCCGCCGCCGCCGCGCCCTTGAAACAGCCCATCGGATTCCAGGTGTACCCGATCCGCGAGGCGCTGGCAAAGGACTTCGACGGCACCCTGCGCCAAATGGCATCGCTCGGCTACCGCACTGTGGAGATGTGTTCCCCGCCCGGCTATGTCAGTTCGGGCTTCGGACCGCTGACCACGATCAAGGCCGGCGACATGCGCGCCCGCATCCAGGCCGCGGGCCTGACCTGCCAGAGCTGCCACTACGGCTTCCGCGAGCTGAAGGAGAGCCTGGACGAGCGTATCGGTTTCGCCAAGGAACTGGGCCTCTCACAGATGATCCTGTCCTCCTTCGGGCTCAAGCCGGACGCGCCCCTGGGCGATTGGACGCGAGCCGCCGAGGAACTGAACCAGATCGCCGGCCGGATCGCCAAAGCCGGTCTCCAGGCGGGATTCCACAACCACCATGTCGAGTTCAAGGAGATCGACGGAGTCCTGATCTACGACCACCTGATGAAGACTCTGAACCCGAAGCTCGTCAAGATGCAGTTTCAGGTAGCGGTGGTCAGCATCGGCTATCACGCCGCGGACTACATGAAGAAGTACCCCGGCCGCTTCATTTCACTGCACCTGGCCGACTGGTCGGCGGCGGGCAAGAAGGGCGTACCGGTGGGGCAGGGTGATGTGGACTGGAAGAAGCTCTTCGCGGCTGCCAGGAAGGGGGGCGTGAAGAACTACTACGTGGAGATGAACATGGAGGCCATGACGGCCAGCGCCCCCTACCTGGCCAAGCTTTGAGCTGATTTCCTCTGCCGGCGCCATACACAAACGAGCCACCTCCGCCGATAAGGCAAGTAGAGGATTGGCGATGCATACTCCACAGGTTCACGCGGACGGCAGCCGGATCGTCCTGCAGTTTGACACGTTGGATGACGCGCTGAAGCTCTTCAGCCCGTGGCGAGGCGCGGCCCCGCGCGTGGAGGCTGCCGCCAAGATCCACAGCGCCTTGGTGGCTGTCGGCCTGGGCGTCGAGGTTCGCGTCAAGGACCGGGCCGTGGCGGAACTCGGCAATGGCGAGATCCGGGGCCCGATCCTGGCGCTGCTGCAGCCGGCGGCATAGCCCGGGCGCGCCCTCAGCGCGCATCCACGCGAGCCGGGATCTTCTCCAGGTTGGCGATCTCCACCCCGAGCACGAAGCCGAAGCGCGCGAACTGCTCCATCCCACTGAAATCCCAATCATCTGAAAAGGCGTCTGAAGGCTGGTGGTAGCGGGCGGCGTACTCCTGCGCCCTCTGCGGTGAGCCCATGTTGACCGAGAATGCCGGTATGCCCACCCGGGCAAAGGCAGAGTGGTGGGGGCGGAAGTAACTCCCGGATGCGGGCCTTCCATCCGGCGTGATGGTCAACT
>JACRKW010000242.1 GCA_016215215.1 Acidobacteriota bacterium | reverse complement strand
GACCGCCACGAGGCGCTCCGCCGGGACGTTCCGCCCGCCCCGCCCGCCTCCACCATCGCCGAGACCGCCGAGTGCGTCCTCTGCGGCGCCATGTTCAGCGCCGATCTCCACGCCTGCAGCGAATGCGGCAACCCGGTCTCCCGCCCCCCGCTGCGCTCCCTGATGCGCCTCTTTTCGCTCGCCCGGAACCACCTGGGCATGACCCTGCTCGGCTTCCTCCTCACCCTCTCCAGCACCGCCGCCGGCCTCATCCCGCCCTACGTCACCATGCCGCTGCTGGACAAGGTGCTGATCCCCTTCCAAAACGGCATTCCCGTCGACTTCGGCCTGGTCCGCTTCTATCTCGCCGCCCTGGCCGGAGCCTCGGTTCTCGCCTGGCTGCTCGGCTGGGCTCAAACCTACGTCCTGGCCTGGGTCAGCGAACGCGTCTCGGCCGACCTGCGCAACATGACCTACGCCCACCTCCACCGGCTCTCTCTGGAGTACTTCGGCGGCAAGCGCACCGGCGACCTCATCTCCCGCGTCTCCAGCGATACCGACCGCATCTGCTACTTCCTCTCCGTCTACGTCCTGGACTTCGCCACCGACGTGCTCATGCTCTTCATGACCGCCGGCATTCTGCTCAGCGTCAACCTGAACCTGGCTATCGTCACCCTGGTCCCCATCCCCGTCATCTCCTACATGGTCCACCGCGTCCAGAGCCGCCTGCGCCGCGGTTTTTCCTCCGGCAACCGCGCCTGGGCCGAGATGACCTCCATCCTGGCGGACACTATCCCCGGCATCCGCGTGGTCAAGGCATTCGCGCAGGGCAAGCGCGAGGTGGAGCGCTTCAAGCGGGCCAACGACCGAGTCCTCCACGCCAACGACAAGGTCAACCGCATCTGGTCGTTCTTCACTCCCATGGTCGTGCTGTTGACCGACATGGGCATCCTGGTCATCTGGATGTTCGGCGTCTACCGCGTCTCCCAGCACGCCATCACCGTCGGCGTGCTCACCGCGTTTGTCGCCTACATCAGCCGCTTCTACGCCCGGCTGGATTCCATGAGCCGCATGGTCTCGGCCACACAGCGCGCGGCGGCCAGCGCCCAGCGCGTTTTTGGCATCCTGGACCGCGTCCCCAAGGTCTCCGAACCCAAGGAACCTGTGGAGCCCGGCCGCCTGCAGGGGGCGATCAGCATGCGCCGCGTCGGCTTCCGCTACGGGGCGCGTCCTATCCTCCGGGGCATCGATCTGGACATCCAGCCCGGAGAGATGATCGGCCTGGTCGGACCCAGCGGCGCCGGCAAGACCACCATCATCAACCTTCTCTGCCGCTTCTACGACGTCACAGAGGGCGCCATCCTGGTCGATGGAGTCGACATCCGTAGTTTCCCCATCGCCGCCTATCGCCGCCACATCGGGCTGGTCCTCCAGGAGCCATTCCTCTTCTATGGGACCATCGCCGAAAACATCGCCTACGGCCGTCCAGAGGCATCGCGCGACCAGATCATCACCGCCGCCCGTGCCGCCCGCGCTCACGAGTTCATCCTCCGCCTGCCCAACGCCTATGACTCTCTGGTGGGCGAGCGCGGCCAGTTCCTCTCCGGCGGCGAGCGCCAGCGCATCTCCATTGCCCGCGCCCTGCTCATCGATCCGCGCATCTTGATTCTGGACGAGGCGACCTCATCGGTGGACACCGAGACCGAACGCGAGATTCAGCTTGCGCTCGCCAACCTGGTGCAGGGGCGAACCACCATCGCCATCGCCCACCGCCTCAGCACCCTGCAGCGGGCCGATCGCCTGGCCGTGGTCGAGCGCGGCCAGATCACCGAAGTGGGCCCCCACGAGGAACTGCTCCAGCGCGGCGGGGCCTACGCCCGCCTCTACCAGGCCCAGTTCGAGGAAGAAAGCGATGAAAGCGCCACGGCGGAGGAGGGCGGGTCCTGATGTTCACCCTTTCGCGCGATTCGTTCCAACGCCTGGTACTCACCAGTGAAGATGGCGTCTCCCACGCGGGCGTCGAACCTATCCGCGCCTTCCCGTTATCGGATCCCGGCCGCGCCCTCTCCATTTGCGACGCCGACGGCCGCGAGATCGCGTTCATCGACGATCTCTCCCAACTGCCGCCCTCCATCCGCGAAACGATTGAGGGCGAACTCGCCCAGCGCGAGTTCGTCCCCACCATCCTCCGCATCATCAACACCCCGCCCGAAACCGAGCCCGCCCACTGGCACGTGGAGACCGACCGCGGGATCACCACCTTCCAGCTCGACAGCGAGGACTACGTCCACCGCCACGACACCTGGCACTTCTCCATCGTCGACTCCCGCGGCATCCGTTACCACATCCCCGACGCCCGCCGGTTGGACCATCATTCCCGCCGGGTGCTCGATCGTTTCATATAGCCCGGTGGAACCGGTCTCCTGGCCGGTCAGACGCCGTGGCATCCACCCCCTCCCCCTCGCTCCTGCCAAGCCGGCGCCAACGTCCCCAAAATGCACTCACCCCAGCCCGCCACCTCTCCGATAAGCCCCAAGAGGAGCATCCGCATCGCCTTCATGACCTGGAAAGACGACTACAGCGTCGGCGTCGCCGAAATCGACCAACAGCATCGCCAGTTGCTCGACTTGATCAATAAGTTGCACGACGCCATGAAGGCGGGCGGCAGCCCCACCGCCCTGGCGCGTGTGCTGGAGGAGTTAATAGGCTACACGCGGCGGCACTTCACCTTTGAAGAGTTCCTGATGAAACAGTGCGGGTACCCTGGGCTCGAACCCCATCGTGTCCAACATCGCCAACTGGTCGAGAAGATCGAGTCCTTCCAGGCCGAGGTGGCTTGCGGGAAGGCCACTCTCTCCCTCCGCCTGATGAGCTTCCTCAAGGACTGGCTCGCCCTGCACATCCTGGAATCCGACAAGCAGTACAGCCGCGACATGCAGCGCTCCGGCGTCGCCTGACCCTGCGTCGCCAGACGATACACCTGCCGCCAACCCTTGACCATCAAATTGCGGCAAGCGAGACATTGTAGGAAACAGGTTGTTACTGAATGCTCAGGCCCGGCGGCGTACAATGTGAAGGATTCGGCACGAAGGGACGCGGCGGTATGACTAAGCCGCCGACGCGAATCGAAAGCACTCGCCGGGTTGCTTCGATACGCCGGCGCAAGGAGCACAGCCATGACGACGATGAACGCTGAGATTGCTGCAGACAGAGCGGATCAACTCTTCAACACCGGGTGGAACTGCGCTGAGTCCGTCTTTGTTGCGCTGCACCAGCAGGCCGGTGTGGACCAGCCTCCGGTGCACCTGATGACCCCTCTTGGTGGCGGAATGGGGTGCAAGAGAACCTGCGGCGCTCTTCGGCCAAGGCGCGCGAACTCAGCAAGCGGTTTCTCGAGAGGTTCCATTCGATGGACTGCTGGGAACTGACCAGTGACTTCGAAAACGAGACAGACAGGAAGAGAAACTGTACGGTCCTGGTGAGAACTGCGGTTGAGCTTGCGTCCGGTCTCATGGCGGACCAAAAGGGAAGATAGGCCATAAGCCACCTCGGATTCGATCCCGGTAGCCCCAACAGAGTGCACGTGTAGCTCGTCGTGCAAGCCGGAGATAATGGAGGCGCGTGCCTCACCGCCACCTGCTCTTCTACAAGCCCTACGGAGTTCTCACGCAGTTCACCGATGAGTCCGGCGCCGGACGCCCCACGCTCAAGGACTTCATCCCCGTCCCCGAGGTCTACCCGGCCGGCCGCCTGGACCACGATAGCGAGGGACTCCTGCTCCTCACCAGCGACGGCGCGCTCCAGGCCCGGCTCACCGACCCGCGCTACGCTCATCCCCGTACCTACTGGGCCCAGGTAGAAGGTATCGCCGAACAGGACGCGCTTCGCCGCCTCGCCCAGGGGGTCACCATCCAGGGCTACCTCACCCGGCCGGCCACGGCGCGCCTCCTGCCCGCCGAACCGCAGTTGCCTCCACGCGATCCTCCCATCCGGTTCCGCAAGTCCATCCCCACTTCCTGGATCGAACTCATCCTCACCGAGGGCCGCAACCGCCAGGTCCGCCGAATGACCGCCGCCGTCGGCCTTCCCACGCTGCGCCTGGTCCGCGCCGCCATAGGAGGCCTCTCACTCCAAGGCCTGCGGCCCGGCCAGTGGCGCGATCTCACTCCGGACGAACTCCTGCAACTTGGCAGTTCCGCTCCCCAGGCCCTATTGGCTGCTCTTCGCCCTCGCCTCGTGGGGAAGCGATATTGGTGAGCGGTGAGCATCGCCGGCTCCGGCTACATTCTCATCCCTGCCGTTCCGGCCCCTTCAATGGATAGCTTGGTCCTGGCCCGTCGATCTCCTATTTGTTTCCCACGGCGATGTGCAGCGCCTGCGCGCTCGCGGTTCCATCCAGGCTGAAGCTGATCGGCACGGCCTCGCCGCCCTCAATCTGCGGAACCACTACCTTGAACTGGTAGACGCCGATGGCGCCGGGCGCCAGCCCCGCGTACCGAAGTTCGGCCGGTGTGTCCCCAAAGCGGATCTCAAACGGCATGGTGAGAGCGTTTTCCTGCTGCGCGGCTTCGCCCGCTTCCACCATCGGGCTCACCGGCCCGAAGCCGATGCCGCTGATGGTGATGGTCTCGCCCGGTTGGGCCGGACGCGACAGGATGCCCTCAATCGCTCCCGACGGCAGGGCAAAAGTCGCCCCGTCTTCCAGCGTCGCCGCCACGTACTGCCTGCCGCCGGCCACCAGCGTTGCCGGCGCGTTCAGCCCGGGCTGCGCGGCATTCACGCTCAACCTGTAGGGCGCGCTGGAGCCGCCTGCGCTGGTAACCATCAGTTCCTGCGCGCCAGGCGAAATCCCAAACGGCAGTTGCGCACGGATCAGCTCCGGGCTGACATAGGCAATGTAGGCCGGCTGCCCGCCGATCGTCACACGGGTTCCGTCCAGCGCCGTCGGAGCCCGCGTGCCGTCGAAGTCCGCCGGTGTCCATTCGCGGGCGCTGGCTGCAAGGTTGGACCCGCGGATCTCGATCCACGACCCCGGCGCAACGGCCGTGAATGCCCCGAATGCAGCGGAGCTGATCACGCCGTCGTCGCTGATCACCGGAATCGCCGTCGGGTTCACCGGCTGCGGTACCGGCGTCAGCAGCCGGATGCGATTGTTCTGGTTGTCTACGACGTAGATCTTGCCCGCCGCTCCTGCCGCCACGCCCGACGGCCAGCGCAGGGCCGCGCTCAGAGCGTTGCCGCCATCACCCCAATCGCCGAAGGGACCCATGCCCGCTACTGTCGTGATGACGCCGTTTGAAGTGACCTTCCGGATGCGGTTATTCGTCGTATCGGCGATGATCAGGTCACCGTTGGTGTCCACCGTCAACCCCGTCGGGTGGAACAACTGCGCGCGCGTCGCCGCGCCGCCGTTGCCCTCATAGCCGGGAGTTCCGGTCCCAGCCACCGTCGAAATGATCCCGGCGCTGGTGATCTTGCGGATCCGCTGGCCCATCTGGTCCGCGACAAACAGGTTGTTCGACGCGTCCATGGCCAGGCCGACCGGCCGGTTCAGCTTCGCCTTGGAGGCTTCAGCACCGTCGCCGGACGAGCCGGCCGCGCCCGTTCCGGCGAACGTAGAGATCTTGCCCTCCGTGTCCACCTTGCGGATCACATTGTTGGCCGTGTCGGCGATGTACACATTGCCGGCGGAATCCACGGCCAGCCCAGTCGGGAGGTTCAACGAAGCGTCCACGGCCTTTTCGGTGTCCCCTGTATAGCCTGCCGACTTGTTACCGGCAAAGACGGATATGTTGCCACCCGAAACGATCTTGCGGACCGTGTTGTTGCCGGAATCGGAGAAGTAGATCGTGCCCGACTTGTCCACGGCGATGCCTGTCGGATAGCTCAGTTCGGCGCTCGCCGCCGCCGCGCCGTCGCCGGTTGAGCCGATTGTGCCCTTGCCGGCCACCAGGCTGATGGTCCCGTCCGGCGTGACCTTCCTGATCTTGTGATTGAGCTGGTCTGAGATGAGAATGGCGCCCGAGGAATCCACAACCGCGAAGAGCGGATTGTTCAACTTCGCGTTGGCTGCCGCGCTCCCGTCGCCGTCGGAGCCCGCCGCGCCGTTGCCGGCCACGGTGGAAATGGTGTACTTCGGCAGCGCTTGCCCCAGGCCCCAGGTGGGCGCCAGCAGACAGGCCGCAAACAACGCGATGGCGGTTCTCATGGAGGTCTTTGTATGCATCAACAGTGGTTCCTGGCTCAACTTACAAGGGTATCAGACGCGCAAAACCGTCCGCTGGTGTACAGGCCGATTCGCCAGGCGATACGATGGACGGCGACCATGAGAGGACTCCTGCTTCTGCCCGCCGCCGCTCTGGCTTGCCTCCCCCTCAGCGCCCAACTCGTCCTGGACCGCAACACCACGTTGGTCGTCTCTTCAAGCGAGCCGGAATCGCTCCGCAAGGCTGCCGCCGACCTCGCCGCCGACCTCGAGCGCGTCTTCGGCGCGCCGCCTCCGCGGGCTGAATCCGCGCCCCCGGGCCGCGCGGCGATCGTGGTGGCCCTGCGCCACAACCTGCCGGCTGGTTTGCGCCCGCCCGACGGGTTCGAAACGCCGCTCCTGCAGGCCTCCGGCTCCCACCTGGTCCTCACCGGTTCCGATCCCCGCGGCGCCATCTACGCCGTTTACGAGTTCTCCCACCGCCACCTTGGCGTCGATCCCTTCCACTGGTGGACCGATCACGAACCTGCGAAGAAAGAGCGAATTTCGATTCCATCGAGCTACCATCTCTCGCCCGGTTCTCCCACCTTTCGCTATCGGGGATGGTTCATCAACGATGAGGACCTGCTCACCGGCTGGCGGCCCGCTACGCCCGGATCCACGCAAATCGCCCCCGAGGTCTGGGATCGGATCTTCGAGGCGCTACTCCGCCTCCGCGGCAACATGATCGTGCCCGGCACCTTCATCTTTCCCGACGAGCCTCAGGTGCGCGCCGCCGGCCGCCGCGGCCTCATCATCTCCCAGCATCACATCGAGGTGCTTGGCACCAACACCTGGCGCTGGCCGGACGCCCAGCCCTACTCCTTCGCCCAATTCCCCCAGATCCTGGTTAACGCCTGGCGCAACTCCTTGCGTGCCTACGATAGGGACCAGGAGGTCATCTGGACCGTCGGCTACCGCGGGCGCCACGACCGGCCATTCTGGGAGGACGACTCCAGCATCCCGCCTACCCCTCAGGCCCGCGCCCAAGCCATCGGCGCCGCAATCGACCGGCAGATGCAGCTCGTTCGCGCCGAGCGCCCCAATCCCCGCTTCATCATGAACGCCTGGATGGAGGCGGTGCCCCTCATCCAGCAAGGCCTTCTCACCTTGCCCGAAGGCGTTACCCTCGTGTGGCCCGACAACGGCCACGGCCTCATTCGCGACGCTGGCAAAATCGCCCGCGGACAGGGTGTCTACTACCACACCGCCATGCACGACTTCGTAGCCAACCAGTTGACCGAAATGGTCCCGCCGGAGCGCATCGGCCGCGAATTGGGCCGCGCCGCCCGAGCCGGGGCCGCCGAGTACCTGCTGGTGAACGTCAGCGACGTCCGGCCGTATCCCCTTTCCACACGCGCCGCGATGGATCTGGCCGCCGGAGAGTCGCTGGACAACTACCTGGAAAAGTGGAGTGGCGAGGAGTTCGGCCCTCGCGCCGCGCCTGCCGTGGCAGCTTACTATCGCGCCTACTTCGAGGCCCCCGGCCGTCTTGGCCCGGCCGAGCACGAGACTCTTGCCGACACCGCCTATCACAACTACCTGCGCTTCATCCTCGTGGCATTGCTGAAGGGCCGCCCGGAACTCAGCACCCGTTTCATCGAGATTGCTGACTGGGACGCCTTCATCGCCCGAGTCACCCGCGCCGCCCGCGAGGCCCAGCCGCGCTGGGAGGCCGCCCGCGTCCTGGCCGGAAAAGCCGCGCCGCTGATTCCCCCCGATAGGAAAGCCTTCTTCCAGTCGCACATCCTCACGCAGCTCGACATTCATGAGCGGTCCAACCGCGCCTTGCTGCTTGCCGCCGAGGCCTGGACAGTACGCCCCGCCGCGCCGGCCAAAATCGCAGCCGCCGTCGCGGAAATCGAAGCCGTTCTGGCCGCCATGCATGCCGCCGAGTATGGCAAGTGGAAGGGCTTTTATTCCGAAGACCGCTTCACTAACGTGCGTTATTCGCTCACCCTGGCCCAGGCCTGCCAGGCCAAACTGGCCGGCAAAGAGCTACCGCGCGCACTGCGCATCGAGGCCCTGCCGCCCGATCCGTACCACTGGCTGAAGTCCTACCAGGCGGAGCGCTGGGTCGATGTGCGCCGGCCTTAGCCTACAGCTCAGGTTTGCACCGCGCTCGCGAGTCTCTCAATTGCTCGTGCCTCCCAATACCCATTGGGGCCAGAAGAAATGACCGACACCGCGGAGGCCGGCGCCTCGCGGGCGGCTGGCAATTCCGGCCACGCCACTGCCGTTCAAGTACCCGGTCAAGGTTGCCTTTCGGGAGAGTTCATGGTCGTTTGTTCATGTTTCAACTGTAACAAACGAAACAAGTCCAAATATTTCTGAATCTTGACTGGCCGCGTACTGTTATGATTCAACCGAGTGGAGGGTGTCGTGCTTTTCAGGTTAATGAATGCCATTGTACCTCTGACCGCAGCTCTGGCTGTTTTACTTTCTTCCGGATGCACCGCTCGTGTGGCAAGCAAGACCGCTGTGCCGGCGGCGCCGCCACGGCCTCCAAGCACTCCTGCGCGGTCGGAGGGGAACGCCGGCATGCGGCATTTCCTCGAGTCGCGGGGCCTTTCCACATGGGCCGAATATAATCGCAATATTCGACAGGCGGAGAATGAAGCGGGAAAGGGCAAACTGTCCGGCGCCCGCCCCGCCTCGGCTGGGGAGGCGCAGTGGGTCTCAATTGGGCCACAAGCCATCGGCGGCTTGACCAACGGCATCGTGGTGCATCCGGAGCGTCCGGATACCGTCTACACCTCGACCCGCTGGGGAGGGATCTGGAAGACCACCGACGCCGGCGTCTCCTGGACCGCCTTGACTGACAATTTGCCCTCTTTGCAGAGCCTCGCCGTAGTAATGGATCCCAGGCAGCCGGACACGCTCTATGTGCCCTTCCAAGGCGGCTCCCTCTATGTGACCAAGGACGGAGGCGAAAGTTGGGAACGGCTCTCACCGACTGGGGATTACACCATAGTCCGCCTTGTGCCAAGTAAAACCAAGCCCAATCGCCTGTATGCCGCCGCCGACGGGGTCTACCTGAGCACGGACGGCGGCCGCGCCTGGACGCAGCTAATGGCGGGCTATTGCGACGATCTGGCCGTGGCCGAGCGCGGCGGTGCGGAAACCATAGTGGCCGCCTGTACGCCTGTGTTTGACGAGGCCAAGAAGGTTTTTCGAAACGTCAACGGCGGAGAAGGCGCCTGGGAAACGGTTCTCGACACAAACGAGTTCAGATCCGTGCGCCTTTCGGTCTCTCCAGCGAATCCCGATGTCGTCTATCTGCACTACACAAATCAGAACAACCCCGGAGCCAACTATTGGGGTGGGCTGTACCGTTCATTATCCGCAGGCGCTGCCGGCTCCTGGGAAAAGCGCTTCACCTTCGATGACGGGATCAACAACAGCTACTGTCAGGTGTTAGCCGCGGACCCTGTGAGTCCGGACATGGTCTGGTTGGGGGGGCAGCAATGGCATCGCTCCCGCGACGGCGGAGCCACCTGGGAGAGAGACGATTACTGGCCGGCCTACTCACACCCGGATCAACAATCCATCGCTTTCCATCCCGGCTATAACGGAACGAGCAACCAGACCGTTTACATGGGCAACGACGGCGGCATCTACCGGATCGAGAACGCGCGCGCCGCATTCCCTGCGGGTTCGGTGGGGGAGGAGCAGCGGAAGGTGGTTTGGAAGCCGTTGAACAACGGATACGTGAATACGATGTACTACCATGGCCTGCCATATCCCGGAGGCGGCGCTCACATCGGCGGTTCACAGGATAATGCGACGATGTCGGCATTTTCAGACGGTCCCGGCCAGGCGGGCTTCATGCAGATCGGCGGAGACGGCGGCTTCGTGGCCTTCGATCCGAACAACCCGGACCTTGCATTTGGCTGGTATAACTGGGGCCCCATAGCGAGACGGATCAATGGCAGATGGCTCCTGAACATCAATGACGGCACCTTCAACTTCCCCTTCGCCACGCCAATCATGCTCGCTTCCGACGCCAATTCGGTCTGGATTGGCGGGCACGATTCGATATGGTTGTCGCGCAAGCGCGGGGAGACGTGGGAGCGAGCCTTTGGTGGAAAACTGGCGAACAAGGTCACTGCCATCGCCGTGCGATCGGACGATCCCAACACGGTGATCGCAGGGACTCAAAGCGGCCTTGTGTTTCTGAGCCGTAATGCTCTCGCCGCTCCCGAGGAGAGAAAGTGGATCACATACCAAACCCCGAAGTTCACAGCGATATCTGACATTCAGATCGACCCGCGAGACAGTAATAGTGTATATATGGCGGCCGGACCGTTCTTTTTCCGAAGCGACGATGGCGGAGCCTCTTGGCGGGAACTGTCCTCGCTCCGAGGCAATTTCCTGCGGACCATACTCCTCGGCAATCCCGATCCTCGCACGATCTTTGTCGGCACCGACCGGGGAATCTACGTATCGAACGACGGAGGCTCAAGCTGGGTCAAGGATGGCCCCGGGCTTCCCAACGTCATAGTCAACAAGCTTGCGCGCGAGGCTACCTCTGGCGCTATTTTCGCTTTCACCCATGGCCGCGGTGTTTGGCGTTTGTCACCGAGTCCGGCTCGCACTCCATGCTCGTACGACGTGTCTCCCAAGTCGTTTGATGTCCCTGTATTCGGCGGAGTCTATCGCGTGAAGGTGGATACGCAGGAAGGCTGTTCGTGGTTTGCGGAAGATATACAGCTTCCGGTCCAGGTGACCTCCAAGCTCTCGGGGGTGGGTCCCGGCACCGTGGAGATTGTCATTGGGCCGCGGGTCGGCTCCCCAATTGAAGGTGTGGTGACCATCAGGGTGGCCTGGCAACAAGTCGAAGTAAAGATGAGAGCAAAACAGGTATGGGAAGCGATCCAGTCGCCATTTCCCTTCGAGGCGCCGGCCGTCATCGATGTCTTCCCATTGGAGGTGCAGCAGGTTTACGATTTCTCTACTGAACCTGGCGCTGGGGCGCCCATTCACTCCTGTACAGGCTCCGCGGACTACGGGGAGAACTGGTATGTCATGACGCCAAGATTTAGCGGTGTGGTCAATCTGATTGCCACGGCGCAATCCTTTGGCGATTTGCATAAGATCGTTCTCGCCGGCTATCAAGTGGATGAGCAGGGCCGGCGCGGCAACGAGTTGGCTTGTGTCAGTGCGGAACCCGGCGGGCCGGCCGTTCACGCCCTCCAGGTAGAGGCCGGTCAGACCTACGCCATACAAGTGAGCGACCGTCAAAAGAGAACATCGCTCTCATTTGGCGGCTTCTCCGCGTTCACGCCGCGGAGCGACCCGCCCCAGCCGTTCTTGACCGCAAGCCCCGAAGAGTTCCAGCTCAGCGCCTTTGCGTGCTCTGAACCTGTGATGCGATCGATTTCAGTGCAATCGCTCGGCGCAGATGTTTCTTACACTGCTTCTGTTCCGGCGGATTCCTGGTTGACGCTGGACGGGCAGGAGGCGTCCGCGCGACAGACTCCCGGAGAGATCTCCTTGACGGCGGACCCTGCGAAGGCGGGGTCTGGCGTGAAGCAAACAGCGATTCGCATTCGCAGTTCGGAGGCCGCCAACGGCGGCGCCAATGTTCTCGTAAGGTTCTTTGTCCCCGCGACGGTCATCCAGAAAGTTTCGCCAACTATCCGCGATGCAAAGTTGTCGCCTGGTTCGAGGATCAACATCGCGCCGGACGGTGCGTGGTCGGCGTCCTTTGAGAACTACAGCCAGAGGCCTGTGAAGGTTTCCCAAGGCGGAGTCAGCCTGAGGCTAACGGATTCGGCTGGAGTTGTCCATGACTTGGATATGTACGCCGTCAGTCAGGCCCAGATCACAGCCTTGCTCCCGGGTGAAGCTGCTCTCGGCACTGCCCGTTTGCGCGCCAAGGCTGGCCCATGTGAAGGCCCGGAGTTCGAGATTCTGATCGAGCGCCAATAGTACGGCCCGCTTGCTGGCAAGCGTCTGCAGAACCAAGCGGCAGTGAGCCGCTTGGCGGTAGCTGCGGACCGGCTTGAGCGTTGCTCGTCAGACGCTGCGCGCCTGGCACCTCGGAAGCGATCTGGGAACTGAGACTTTAGAACCATTGGACTGGTACTCCCAGCTTCTGATTTAACCCATTTTGGTGGTTGTCCAGCAGGCGGACTCGCGGTCAGATGGATCCATGAGAGCGCGAATGAATCTCAGAGCGGAACCTCGAATGTTCGAGGATGCGGTAGTCTACCTGTTCTGGGAGACGCCGGAGGGCGGCTGTCAGGTGCGCACGCGGGCTGTGGACTACTCCAGCCGCGGTCTGCGCTTCAAGACCAGCGGCAATCTTCCGCCCGGCAAGATCCTCTGGTGCGCTCTGCCGTCTCAAGGTATCTACAGCCGCGCCCGGGTTTGCCACACCACCGGCAGCTTCTGGAGCCGGATGACTGGTGTGGAGTTTCTCGCCAACCCTCTGCCCGCGGACTAGTCACCACACCCCGGCCACCTTCGCGCCGCAGTTCGGGCACCGGCCCGAACACAGCACGTTGCTCGTGACCCGGAAACCGGAGCGCCGGATCACCGCCGCGTGACAGGCGGCACAGAATGTGTCCCCGTACTCGTCCCCAGCCATGTTGCCCGTGTAGACGTAGCGGAGTCCTGCCGCCCGCCCGATGCGCCAGGCCGCGCGCAGAGTCTCCAGCGCCGTCGGCCGTGCCGTGAACTGCCAGTCCGGATGGTACGCGGTGAGGTGCCACGGCACGTCTTGCCCCAGTTCGCGCCGCAACCGGTCCGCGAGGCCTGAAAGCGACTCCTCCGAGTCGCTCACCCCCGGAACCTGCAGCGTTGTGATTTCCAGGTGCAGTCCCTGCGCCAGAGCGTCCGCGCAATTTCGCCAAACGTGATCGACGTCCGCGCCGCAGTGCCGCCGCACCGCCGCCGGGCCGCCCTTGATGTCCACGTTCAGGGCCTCCAGCCCGCTCTGGGCCATCAGTTCCAGCGCCATCGGGGTCATGTAGCCGTTGGTGACGATGCAGGTGTAGAGCCCCGCTTGGCGCGCCTCCTGGAAAGCCGCGCAGCCCCATTCCAGCGACAGAGTGGGCTCGTTGTAGGACAGCGCGACCCCGTGGCATCCGCGCGCCCGGGCTCCACCGACAAACTCCTCAGGCTGCACCGGCGCTGTCCGCGGTCCGCCCGGCGACTTCGAGATCTGCCAGTTCTGGCACCACGGACAGGAGAAGTTGCACGACCACGACCCGGCCGTGAACACCAGCGACCCAGGGTGGAAATGGTACAGCGGCTTTTTCTCGATCGGGTCGGCCGCCAGCGAGG
>JACRKW010000058.1 GCA_016215215.1 Acidobacteriota bacterium | reverse complement strand
GGCGATGTAGTGGGCCATGGCCGCCCGGGAGCGCGGCGAGCGGCCCTCTCCAAACTTGGCGAAGAACTCATTCTGCTGGGAGCCGCGCAGAGTCCGGTTGGCAGCTTCGAGGAGAGCCTGGTAGATCTGGCGGGCGCGGGCAGGCTGGCCGAGCACCTCCAATGACCGCGCCTGGAAGTAGCTCATGCTGGAGCCAGATTCGACGCCGGCCGCGGCCGAGCCGCGCCAGGCGGAGGCGGCGCCTGCTTTGTCGCCCAGCGCCTGATGGGCAAGGCCGGTGAAGTACAGCGCCTCAGGAGCTCGCCCGGAGCGGGTCACTTCAATATTGGCGGGGTAGGCCACGGACCTCAGGAAATCGGCCAGCGCTCCGGCGTAGTCCTTGGCGGCCAGCTTGCGGTGGCCGCGGAGCAGGTGGGCATCGGTCCAAGCGTCCTGCACATTGAAACGAGCACCGCCCTCCCAGAGATGGAAGTGACGCCGCTCCAGAGTGGTGATGGCAGCATCGTATTCTCCGGAGAGAATCTGCAGCGTGACAAGCCGCGACATGGCGTCGTCGCGCTTCTCAGCGGTGGCCTTGCGAGCGGTGAAGAGAGCAAGCCGCTTTTCTAGCGGCGCCTGCTGGAACTCGTAGAGCCGGTCCAACTCGAACAGATAGAGCGAATCGTCGCCGTTCAGCGCCACCGCCCTTTCCAGGGCAGCGACAGCTTTGGGGACTCCTCCGTCCTGACGGCCATACGCGACGGCGAGATTGCGCCAGGCGACGGCCATGCCGGGGTCCAACTCGACGGTCTTGCGCCACAACTGCACGGCCTCATCCGGTTGGCGGTCAAAGAGCAGCAGGCCCAGGTAGTAGGGCGCGCGGGCATCGGCCGGATTGGCGCGCATGGCGGCACGCAGAGCTTCGGCGGCTTCGATCTGGAAGGGGAAGACGGCGTCCACGGGCATGCCCGAGGCGCGGCGGTAATGCGCCAGGGCGGTCTCCTTCTGGCCGGTGAGTTCGGTGAGCCAGCCACGGAAGTAGTGAACCATGGGCGACTTCACGGGCATGCGGTCCAGCAGCATGTCGGCCTCGCGCCACAGCCCGCCGTTGATGCAGGAGACCACCAGTTCCAGCCCCTCCGGCGGCTGCTTCTGGCTGATGACGGCAAGTTCGGAGAGATCGCGGAAGCCACGCAGGTCGATGGGGTCCACCTCGCGCAGACGGCGGCGCGTCTCGGCGGACTCGCTGCCCTGGCCAAGCCGCATCTGGATGAGCGCCTTCAGGAAGAGGGCGCGCGTATTCCAGGCGTTGGTCACCAGCGACCGGTTGACGAAGGCAAGCGCCTCTTCGAAGCGGTTCTGCCGGCCCTTGATCTCAGCGATCTGGAAGCACGACGCCGCCTGCCACCCGTGGTTCCACGCCGCGCGCTGCAGCCAGTATTCGGCCTGATCCAGCTTGCCCTGGTACTTGAGCGCCAGGCCGAGGTAGTAGAGCGCGTCGCCGTCCTTGGTGCGGGTGTAGTTCTTCTGCAGGCGATCCGCGGCTGACTTAAAGAGCTTTTCCGCATCAGCGAAGCGCCCGCGCTTGATGTAAAGAATGCCTAAGGCCGTGTTGTTGCGCACATCGGAGGCGTCTCGCTTCAGCGCCTCTTCGTAATAGGGATCAGGCTCCAGCGCGGGGCTGTGGAACTGCTCCAGGCGCAGGCCGGCCAAGTAGAGCTCCTCGGTGGTTTTGACCTCTTTGGGCGCCGGAGGCGGCACGACGGGCGCGGGCAGCGGTTCTTTCTTCAGCTCGACGGGTTGATAGGCCACCAGTTCGCGACCGCCAACAGTGAGGGCCGCGCGGAGGGAGGTTGTGGTCATTCCCGCGGGGAGGGCGAACTCGCCGGTGAGGGCGTGCGCAGGATCGAGATCCTTCGAGGAGGCCCACAGTTCTTTGCCGCCAGCAGTTACCGAGGCACGCACCGCTTTGAAAGGCTGCGTGACAAAGAAGCCCACCTTCACGCGGCCGTCCTTCACATCGAGGTTGACGGCAGCCTCGCGCGTGGCGTTCTTGGTCCCGCCGATGTCGCGGAAGGGGTACCAATACTGCTTGACGGTCTTGGTCTCGTAGGGCTGCAGCCAACTGTAATCGGGCTGGTTGTCGCTCCAGGCGCCGACCATTAGTTCGAGATAAGGCCCGTCGGTGTCGGAGAGGATCTTGTCCCAGAGGCGGCCGCCGGGGCCTGTGCCCCAGGTGAAGAACTTCTTGCCTGGCACCTGGTGGCGGTCGGCCACGTGCAGCGTGCCTGCGGCCTTGCCGTGATCGTAGCCTGCCAGCCAGTCATCGCTTTCGTTGACGGCGAACATGGAGATGGAGCTGGGGTGGTTCTTCCACATGCTCACCTCGACGCCTTTGGTGAAGTCGATGCCGTTGTAGACGGTATCGGCGATGGGCCAGCGGGCAAATTCCTTCTTGGCGTGCTGGGTGGCGAACTGCGTGGCGGGCGGGAAGATGACCTGGTAGTTCTCGTTGGTGTGGACGGCGACGTTGGCAAAGTAGAGGACGGAGTTCTGCACGGGGGTCGTGTTGAGCATGGTGACCTGGGCTTCCAGCACGGAAGAACCAGGCCGCAGAGTCAGCCCGACGGCCCAGCGCATGCGGTCGCGCAGTTCCACTTCACCGGCGAACACGGTCTTGGAGCCGTCAGGATTCTCCTGTGTGCGGTAGAGCACGGGCATGAAGGACGAAGCGCGGTGGTGGTGCGGGATGTTCCACTCCACGCCGCCGGAGATCCAGGCGCCGAGCATTCCGATGAGCGCAGGTTTGATGACGGACTGCTTGCAAAAGAAGTTGTAGCCGTTGGTCTTGTCCACCGCCTCGAAGATGCGGCCGCCGAGTTCGGGCAGCACGCAGATTTTCACGTACTCGTTTTCCAGACAGACCTGCGTGTAGGTCTTGTCCTGCTTCACGTCGGTGAGGGTGTCGGAGAGCTGGTAGGGATAGATGGGCCCTTTGGCCCCCTGATAGGTCCGGCCCGTGTAGAAGAAGGGGTTGGACTCAGGGGGGCCGGCCACGTAGGTGGGGATGACGACGGGGCTTTCGGTGACGGCCACCTGCGCGGGCGCGGACAATCCAAGCAGCGCGAGCAGAGCAAAACAGCGAATGGGCGGCATGGGCGATGGTCCTCGATCTCGGTATATAGTTGGGACAATGAAACCGGCCGTTCTGATTGTACTCGCGGCGTTGGGGCTGCGAGCCGATGTGGTGGTGAGCCCGCGCGGCTCGGATGACAACCCGGGAACCGAAGCCCAGCCGGTGAGGACTCTGGAGAAGGCGCGGACCCTGATACGAGCGCAGCGGGGCGGCACGGTGTGGCTGCGAGGCGGGACTTATGGGCGCACCTCGACGCTGACGCTGGGGCCGGAGGACTCGAACACGGTGTGGCGGTCTTGGCCGGAAGAGGAGGCCCGGTTGAGTGGCGGACGCGCGGTGCAGGGTTTCAAGCTCGTGGCCGACAGGCCCGGCTTGTTCGAGGTGAACCTGCGAGAACAAGGCATAACGGATTTCGGCACGCACGTCAGCCGCGGCTTCGGGCGCGCGGTGCGGCCGGCGGCGCTGGAGCTGTTCTTCCGCGGGCGGCCCATGCGACTGGCGTCGTGGCCGAACACCGGCTGGGCCTACACGTCGGGAGCGCCGGCGGGCCCGAAGGGCGGAAAGTTCAGTATCGCGTCCGAGCGGCTCAAGCGCTGGGAGGCCGAACCAGACCTGTGGGTGCACGGTTACTGGACGTACGATTGGGCGGATTCCTACGAGCACGTGGCTTCGATCGATGCTGCCACGGGGGTGATCGCCACCGATCCGCCGCACGGCGTCTATGGCTATGCCGCAGGCAAGCGCGTGGAGGTGATCAACGCTCTCTCCGAGCTCGACGAGCCAGGCGAATGGTACCTGGACCGGCGCACGGGCCTGCTCACGTTTTGGCCGCCCGAACCGATTGGGCCCGGTGAAGTCGCGGTCTCACTACTTGAAACGCCGCTGGTGAGCGTAACCAACGGCACGAACATCCACCTGCTGGACCTCACCTTCGAGAACACCCGGGGCGATGCCGTGCAGATCCGCGGTGGGGTGGAGGTGGTGGTGGGCTGGTCGAGGCTGCGCAATGCCGGCGGCCGGGCCGTGACCATCGACGGCGGCATGAGCCACGGCGTGGAGTACTGCGATATCCGCGATACGGGCGAGGGCGGCGTGACGGCAAACGGCGGGGATCGCAAGACGTTGACGGGCTCGTGGCACTTCGTGACCAACAACCACTTCCAGCGTTTCAGCCGCTGGGTGAGGACGTACCGCCCGGCGGTTTCGGTGAGCGGGGTGAGCCAGCGGGTGATGTACAACCGCATCCACCACGCTCCGCACGAGGCCATCGCACTGAGCGGCAACGACCACCTGATCGAGGGCAACGATATCCACACGGCCGCCTATGAAACCGCCGACGTCGGCGCCTTCTACATGGGCCGCGACTGGACCTGGCGGGGCAACGTTCTGCGTTCGAACTTCTTCCATAACCAGGGCAACGGCGACGTCAATTCCATTTACCTGGACGATTGCGCCAGCGGGACGCTGGTGGAAAACAACTATTTCCACCGCGCCGGGCGCAGCGTCTTCATCGGCGGCGGGCGGGACAACATCGTGCGCGGCAACGTGTTTGTGGAGGGCCGGCCGGCGGTGGAGGTGGACGCGCGCGGGTTGACGTGGGCGAAGTTCTGGTTCAACGGGCAGGACAACACGCTGATGGATCGTCTGGCCGCGATGCCGTACAAGGATCCACCGTGGAGCGAGCGCTATCCGGAGCTGGTCAACATTCTGAACGACGAGCCGGCCGCGGCCAAGGGCAACGTGGTGGAGGGCAACTCGTGGTACGGCGGCGCCTGGTCGAAGTACCGGGACGGCACGGAAAAGTGGGTGCAGGAGAGCGGCACCACGGTGCTGGAGGCCATGCCGGCGCTGCCGCTGGATGCGGCTGCGGGCGATGTGGTCCAGTACCGCGTGGAAGCGGTGGCGGGCAAACCGAATTCGGCGCGCCTGATTGTGGAGAATCTGGGTCCGGCTCCGGTCTCGGGAGAAGTCCTGCTTTGGACGTGGCCCGAAGGAGTTGGGCTGGCCAGCGACTCCGCGGTGCGGTTTGAGCTGAGTCCCGGTGACGCCATCACACGCGAATTGCCGGTGACCGGGTTCGCGGGATTCAAAGAAGTGTGGGTGGGCGCGCGGCTGAAAGGCGATGATCTTCGGCCGCTAGGACTGAAACTCACGCCCCGCTAGGCAGCCGGCCAGAGTCCAGCGCCCGTACCCAGGCGGCGTGACGGCCTCGCAGGGCCTCCAACGTTGAGGCGTGCCGGGGGTCCCGCGACAAGTTGCGCTCCTCCAGCGGATCTGCGCGCAGGTCGAACAACTCCTCGAAGACGGGCGATTCCTCCACGTAGCTGGTGTACTTCCAGCGGTCGGTGCGGATGCCTTCGGTGGACGGGATCCAGCCATTGTTGCGGAAGTGGTGCTCGTAGAACCACTCGCCGCGCCACTGCGGGGTTTCTCCGGCAAGCCACGGCCGCAGGGAGCGGCCCTGCATCGCGCCGGGCGCAGAGGCGCCGGCGAGGTCGAGCATCGTGGGCGCGAGGTCGATGTTGAGCGTCATGGCGTCCACGCGCCGGCCGCGGGCGATGCCCGGCCCCTGGACAATGAGCGGAACGCGGATGGACTCCTCGTGCATGAACCACTTGCCTGCCAGGCCGTGCTCGCCCAGATAGAAGCCGTTGTCGCCGGTGTAGACGATGATGGTGTTTTCGCGCTGGCCGATCTTGTCGAGTTCGGCGGTGATGGCGCCCACGGCGCGGTCGACGCCCGTGATGAGCGCATAGTAGTTGCGGACCGACTCCTGGTAGAGCGCGGGCGTGGAGAAGCGCACGGCCCAGCGGCGGCGGGCCTCGGAGCGCTGGATGGAGAGGGGCAGTTGGGCGATGTAGCGCGGGTCCATGGTCTTGGGCACGGGCATGGCGACGTTGTCGTAGTGCACGCGGTCCTGTGGATCGGGCAGAAACTGGCGCGGGCTGTCGTCCTCGACATGCGGCGCTTTGAAGCTGACCGAAAGGCAGAACGGCTGCCCGACGCGGGTGGAGTTCAGGAACTCACGCGCCTGGCCGGTCATGATGCCGGTGAGGTGCGGGCCGGGTTCGCCCTCAGGGAAGTAACGGCCCTGGCCGAGGAAGCCGGCCCAGTAGTCGAAGGCGTCCTTGGGGGCGGGAGGCTTGTCCAGGCCGTACTTGCCGATGAAGCCGGTGCGGTAGCCGGCAGCACGCAGGACGGATGGGTAGGTGCGCGCCATCTGCTCGGGGGAGAACTGCTGGTTGAACGTCAACACCTGGTGGCAGCGCGTGTACTGGCCGGTGAAGATGCTGGCGCGGGATGACATGCAAATGGCGGTGGTGACGAAGTGGTGGCCGAAGGTGACGCCATCGCGCGACAGGCGGTCGATGTTCGGCGTCCTGACGATGGGGTTGCCCATGCAGCCGAGCGAGTCCCAGCGCTGGTCGTCGGTCAGCAGGAAGATGACGTTGGGGCGGCGGCGTGCGGGTTGCGCCAGCGAGGCCAGAAGCGTGCGGCGAGTCAGGCTCATTGGTGCCATGATAGTTGGAATGAACAGGCGACAGTTGCTGGCGTCATCCATGTTCGGGTTGGCCGCCCCGATGTCCACGAACGCGGCCGAAACCGGCGTGAAGCCGCTGCCCGATCCATCACTACTGGCCGCCGATCCGGAGAAGTACTGGCTGCGCGTACGCGAGGAGCAGTTCTTCCTGCCGGGCTGGCGCAACTTTCTGAACAACGGCAGCCTGGGCGTGGCGCCGCGTCCGGTGGTGGGCGCGGTGGAGGATTTCCTCGAACACGGCGCAGCGCTGCTGTCGGACGAGTACCCCCGCTGGGGCTACGAGACGCTGGATGAAGAGCGCGCGGAGATGGCGGCCTTCCTCGGCTGTAAGAAGGACGAACTCGCCTTCACACACTGCGCCACCGATTCGCTCAGCACCATCGCCGCGGGAATCGATCTGAAGCCCGGCGATGAGGTGGTCATGACGGACCTGGAGCACCCCAGCGGCAAGGCCGGCTGGGCCGTGCGCGCGGCGCGTCACGGCATTTCGGTGCGCGAGGTGAAGATCCCGCTGCCGCCGAAGAGCCCGGAGCAGCTGGCCGACATCATGATCTCCGCCATCGGGCCGAAGACGCGCGTGCTGTTCTTCAGCGGCATCATCAGCCCCATCGGCATCGTCATGCCGGTGCGGCAGATCTGCGACGCGGCCCGCGCCAAGGGCGTGATCAGCGCAGTGGATGGCGCTCACATGAACGGCCAGATCCCGCTGAAGCTCTCCGAACTGGGCTGCGACTACTACGCGGGCAGCCCGCACAAGTGGATGTTCGCGCCCGCCGGCAGCGGGATTCTCTACATCCGCGAGGAGAATCTGGGGAAGCTGTGGCCGTCGATCGTCACGGGCGGCTGGGACGACAAGGCCTCCGGCGCGTCGCGGTTCATGAAGATCGGCACCAACAACCGCGCCGTCGTGGTGGGGATGATGGCCGGGCTGCGGTTCCTCAAGGCGCTTGGGCCGGAGAACGTCTACGCGCGTATCCACGATTTGGCCCGGCGCAACTACAAGATGGCCGCGTCGCGGCCGCACCTGGAACTCTTCAGCGGCGCCGACGAACGCCTGTACGGCTCGCTGGTGACCATCGGCTTCAGGGGCGCCAAGCTGGAAGACCTGTGGCGCAAGGCGCGCGAGCGCAAGATCTGGGTCTACGGCTCGGAGAGGCTGCGGCTCTCCACGCACATCCACACGCGGCCGCAGGACCTGGAAGCGTTTTACTCCCTCGTCGATGATGTCATCGGGGGCAAGAAGGCGTGAGCGCAGGCCCGGTACTGATCCGCCACGAGGGCGACGCGCCGCGCGAACGCTCCAGTTGCGGCTGGCGGGACCGGCTGATCAGCCGCGAGGACGAGGGTTCCGGCGTAGCCGCCTGGGCGCACGCGGTGGACATCGACGGCGCCAAACTGCACTACCACAAGCGCGGCACGGAGCTGTATTACGTGCTGGACGGCGAGGGCGCGGTGCTGCTCGACGGCGTGGAGCACCGTGGAACACCCGGTGAAGAAAGGTTCGCTCATTCACATTCCACCAGGGGTCGTCCACGGCGCAATAGGCCGGATGAGGGTGCTTGTGGTGGGAATCCCCGATATCGCCGAGGACGACCTGTTCTTTCCTGGGGAGTAGGCCGACGGCACAACGAAAAGAGCCCCCTGGGTCGGGCGACCCGGGGGGCTCACTTGCGTTGATCTGGTGCGGCTCAGGGCAGCCTGTTGTTGTAGATGCCGTAGTCCGGCCAGCAGCTCAGCTCGTCCAGGTCATCTATGCCCGGACGCCCGCCGAAGACCGTTGGCGTGGCCGGGGCGGGAGGCACGAACTTCGGATCCAAGATCTTGGCGATCTGGTCTTTGACATCTTCCAAGTGGGCGCGCGAGGCACGGTCAGTGACCGTGGCCATGGCGCGGGTGACGTCGCCGTTGAGCATCTTCAGCTCGCTACGGACCAGTGCCCGTACGTCGTCGGTGGCGGGCATCCGGCCGTTCAGCTTGTCGCCCATCTGGTCAAGATAGATGCGCTGCGTGTTGCGGCGGAAGGCGTCGATGGACGGTTTGGCCGCGTACACTTCGCTGAACACGCCTTTGCGCACTTCGGTAAAGAACTCAGCCGGCGAGTAGGCCTTGGCGTCGAGCGCAGCCTGCTCCACCAGTCGGTTCATGCGCATGGTGTTCATCATGGCGCCCAGTACGCGCGTCTGCGCGGTCTTGATCCGGTTGACGGCGCCGTCGGGTTCCATGCGGCGGAGCACTTCGGCGTCCAGCGCCCACTTGGGCACGTTGAGCCCGTTGTCGAGTAGGAACTTAACGGCCGCCTGCTGCCGTTCCTTTGGAACCGGCTTAAAGCGCACGCCGGGTTGGCCGCCGTGGAGCTGCTGCGAATCGTTAGAGCCGATCAGCGCCGCCACGTGGCCCATCTCGAGAGACCACTGCCCCAGAACGCGGGAGTAGACGCGCCTGAGCTGGTCCCAATCCTCACCCTTCTCTTCGGTGGCCTTCAGCAGGTAGCCGGCCACGCGTTCGAGGTTTTTCAGGCCCAGTGTGGTGGCTTTCACCGCGTCGGCGTCGCCCACGGCCTCGGTATTCTCGCCGGGGTCGGAGCCCATGGAGCCGTTGGTGGAGAATCGCAGCCAGGGAGTCTTTTCCTGGACAGCGGCCCACTGGTCCAGAGTGGGCTTTTCCTCATCCGGCGTCTTGGCGCCGGGGATTGGCTTGTACCCCCACATGGTCGCCCACTTGTCGTAGGGGCCGATCTTGGGGATGAGGTCGGCCGCCGCGATCTTGTCCTCGGGCTGCGCCACGTAGTTGAAGCGCGAGTAGTCCATGAGGGTGGGGGTGTGGCTCATGGTCTTCACCCACTCGCGGTCTCGGACCTTGTCGATCGGGTAGAGCGAACTGGCCTTCATGTTGTGCTGGAAGCCCAGGCTGTGGCCCACTTCGTGGGCGACGACATACTCCACCAGTTTGCCGACCAAATCGCTGGGGAGCGGGTACTTCTGCGCACGCGCATCCAGGGGGCTGGCCTGCGTGAAGTACCAATCGACCGAAAGCTGCTGCACGTTGTGGTAGATCATGATGTCGGCTTCAAGAATCTCGCCGGTACGCGGGTCGGAGACGTGAGGCCCCATGGCGTTCTCAATGGTGGAGGGAAGCCAGCGGATCACGCTGTAGCGCGCGTCTTCCGGCGCCCAATTCGGATCCTCTTCCTTGGAGGGCGCTTCTTTCGCCACAATCCCGTTCTTGAAACCTGCCTCCTCGAAGGCCGGTTTCCATTGTTCGATGCCGGCCTTGACGTAGGAGACGAACTCCTTGGGCGTGGCCGGATCCACGTAGAACGTGATGGGCTTCACCGGCTCGCTGAGGGCGGCCGAAGGGTCCTTCTTTTCCAGCCGCCAGCGAGTGATGTAGGTGCGCTCGGTGGCCTTGTGCTCCGTCCTGCCGTAGTCGGTCTTGCGGATGCTGAAATAGCCCACGCGCTCGTCCATCACGCGCGGCATCATGGGCTTTTCAGGCAGCTTCAGCATGGAGAAGTGCACAAGCACCGTGCCGCTGCCGGGTCGCATACCCCCGAGGAAGGGGTTCGGCACGGGCGCCGGGCCTCCCGCACCCGCCGAAGGCTGGTCGATCGGCGTGGTGAACGTCTGCACCGCGTCCACCTCAATGTTGGTGGGGAAGGCGGCTACTTTGTCGATAAACGACCTCGAGGAGTCGATGGCCCGCGCGCGGACGCGCGCCCTGGCGCTGAACTCGGCCACGTCGGTTGTGTACAGCCGGGTGACGTCGATGACGGGCTCGCCGTCCTTATTGAATGCTTCGACGTTGAACGCCATAACGATGGTGTTCTCATTGGCGTCGGCCACCGCCTGCGCGATGGGCTTGGACGGATCGGCCACCACGTCGTAGCTCACCGTCTTGAGCAGGACGCGGCGGTCGCGCAATTCCCACTTCACGACCTTGTTCCCCACAGTGGTGCCGCCATAGCCGGCGCCGAGCGTGGTGCGGCGAATCTGCGTCACCAGCAGATACTCTTTGCCGAGTTCGGCCTTGGGCAACTCGTACAACACGCGGTCGCGGTTACGATGCACCAGGAAGAGCCCCTTGTCGGTCTTGAACTCCTTGGTGACTACCTTTTCGTAAGGCTTAGGTTCGGGGACGCCTGAGCCGCCACGGGCGGCGCCCATCATTGCTGCTGCATCCGGCTTGGCCTGCTCGGGCGAAGGCGGATCCTGGGCCAGGAGGGTCATGGCGCCG
Organism: Acidobacteriota bacterium; assembly: GCA_016215215.1. Classification (GTDB taxonomy): domain Bacteria; phylum Acidobacteriota; class Terriglobia; order Bryobacterales; family Bryobacteraceae; genus Paludibaculum. The sequence continues at coordinate 1,027 of JACRKW010000058.1, read as the reverse complement.
AGCCCGGTAAGGCACAGCACCGCTATCGGGAGATGGTAATTGCGCATAGGTCTGATCTCAACCATCGACTATCGTATGCCACAATCAACGGGCGTGTATCATGGGGGTTTCCCCACCATGTCAACGCGTGCGCTTGTCCTCACCCTGGCGGTCTGTCTCTCGGCGGCCGGTCAACCCAACGCCCAACAGGCTTTTCTTGCCCCCATTACTGCCGACACGCTGAAGGCTCACGTGTCGTTCCTCGCCTCCGACGCCCTCCAGGGCCGCAACACGCCGTCCCCGGGTCTGGACGTCGCCGCCGAGTATATCGCCAGCCAGTTCCGGCGTTTGGGCCTTCAAGCAGCGGGCAACGACGGCTATTTCCAGATTGCGCCCTACGCCGTCGTCCGCCAGCCGATGGAGAACTTCGAGCTGACCATCGAATCCGGCGGGAAGACCTGGAAGGCGCCCAAGGACCGCGTTGTGGCGTCCGCAGCCGTCGCAGTCAGCCTCAACGGCGTCGAGGTGGTCAAAGTTCTGCTGCCGGATGAGAACGCCGCGTTGCCGGCGAAAGAGGCCGTACAGGGCAAGGCCGTGGTGCTGGTCTCCGGGCCCACCCGTTCCCGTGCCATGACCCAGAAGCGTCAGGAGTTGCTCGGCCTTGGCCCGGCCATCGTGGTCACTGCCGCATTCACCGGCCAAGCCGGCAGCCAGTTGAGGGAGGCCGGCGCGCCGGCGGCCCGCCGCGCGCCTCAGGTCACCACCAGCGACCCTGAGTTCACTTCCTTCGCGGAGGCTCTAGCGGATGGCGCCCGCCTGAGCGCCACTATCCCCGCAGCCGTGGAGGAACCGGTGGCGCTCAAGAATGTGATTGCGACGCTGCCCGGGAGCGATCCGGCCTTGAAGGACTCCTACGTTCTGCTCACGGCGCATTACGACCACATTGGCGTCAGTGCGCGCGGCGACGGTGACCGCATCAACAACGGCGCCAACGACGATGCCAGCGGCGTCGCCAGCGTCCTGGCTCTCGCCGAGGCCTTCTCCAAGC
>JACRKW010000241.1 GCA_016215215.1 Acidobacteriota bacterium | reverse complement strand
CGCTGTTTGCATACGACCCTCCTCGGACTTTCCGGGAGGTGGACCGACTGGAGCGGGCCTTCTCACGTCCGGCAGCCGACCTCAACGGCAAGCCGGCCCCCGAACTCTCGCTGCAAAGTCTGACGGGAGAAACAGTCAGTCTCTCCCAGTTTCGAGGCAAGATCATCCTTCTCGATTTCTGGGCCGCATGGTGCGCGCCATGCCGGACTCAGCTGCCGGCCCTCGCTCGACTTCATCGCGAGTCGAAGGATCAAGGGGTCGTTCTGCTGGGTATCAACGACGATGAAAGCCCGGAAATCGCTCTCAAGTACCTCCGCGAGAATGGCTACGACTGGCAGAACCTCTTCGACGGCACACAGAAGGACGCGCGTGCCAAGTTCAAAGTGGCTGGCATCCCGGCCCTCGTGGTGATCGATCAGCAGGGCGTCATCGTCGAGTATCAGGTTGGCTCCGGCGAAACTTCTGAACAAGCCGTTCGAGTGGCTCTTCAGAAACTGGGCGTAAAGCTGCCCTGAGCGTCTGCGCGCCCGCTGCCCCTGTCGCCGCCGGTGATCCGCTGTTTCACAAGAAGCACGTGCCTTCAGCGACCGCAGCGGCAACCGAATCGCGAAGCCATACAATGCCCGAAGGCACGGTCGTTTCCACCGTACCTGCGAGGCCGCGATGAGCCCAGCAAGCACCGCTTCTTCCACCGAATCCTTCCCGCCTGTCGTCTTCCGAATCCTGCGCGACTCCAAGTGCGCTGAATGCAGCGACGAAATGCGCACCGGCCGTTTCCCGCCGGGCAACCAGGCATACGCTGTCTGCGCGACTTCCACTCCCGGGACCTTGGCCTCTACTCCGAGGAAGTACGGCCACGTTTCACGTCGTCATGGCCGGGATGGCGCAACCCGGCCTCACTGCCCGGCCAGCAACCGCAACAGTTCCGCGGTGGTGTACCAGGTTACGCCCGCGTCTTCAAAGTCGTTGTCGTTCGACCACACCGGAAGCTTCATCCGGATCGCCAGAGCGAGCAGTTCAACATCGTCAGGATCCCGTTCGGCGATACGCTTCCGCGCCTCCGGCAGCGACGCCGAGTAGCGCTCCCGCGGCACAACACTGATGGGCAGTGAGGCTGCCGCAAGCAGAACCAGATCCTCCGGCAATCGACGCTTTTTTGCAAGCAATCCTGCGTATTCCTGCACCTCAGCCAATGTCGGCTCGGTTGTCAGAACTTCCGTGATCGCCGGGTGGGACAACACCCTCGCTTCCTTTCCTCCGATCAGCGCGGAGAGCAGGACATTAGCGTCCACTGCGAGTCTCACGACGCCTCTTGCGCCAGCTTTCGAAGTCCGCAAGGATCTCCTCTTCCTTGCCACCGCCCTTCTTGATTCGCCTCGAGATCTCCAGACTTAGGCGCTCAAACAAGTCGCGCTTCATCTCCAGCGGAAGTGTGCCCTCTGGCGATGGAAAGAAGACTCCCGCCATCTTCCCGCGCCGTGTGATGAGGACCGGCTCTTTGGACTTGAGCAGTCCCGTGGCATTGTCCCGAAACTCACGAACCGTGCTGACAATCATGTGACCACTCCAGTGACCATCTTAATCCGGCTTCCCACTTGGATTCATCCCCCCCGCCCCCGCCCTCCATGCTCTATCATGGTCTGGTCCATTCCACCCGACCCTAGCCGCCCATGCCCCAGCCCACCACCGATCCCCAGTCCGGACTCGTCAAGGGTCTCTCTCTGCTCGACGGCACCACCCTCGTCATGGGCTCCATGATCGGCTCCGGCGTATTCATCGTCGCCGCCGATATCGCCCGCCAGGTCCAATCCCCTGCCCTCCTCATGGTCACCTGGGCCGTCACCGCGCTGCTCACCATCATCGCCGCCCTCAGCTACGGCGAGCTCTCCGCCGCCATGCCTCGCGCCGGCGGCCAGTACATCTATCTCCGTGAAGCCTTCGGCCCCCTCTTCGGATTCCTCTACGGCTGGACCTTCTTCACCGTCATCCAGACCGGCACCATCGCCGCCGTCGCCGTCGCCTTCTCCAAGTTCCTCGGCTACTTCCTGCCCGCCGTCTCCACCCAGGTCTATCTCCTCCGCCTCGGCCCCATCAGTCTCACCACGCAGATGGCTGTCTCCATCGCCGTCATCATTCTGCTCACCTGGGTCAACACACGAGGGCTGCGCACCGGCGCCATCGTCCAAAACGTCTTCACCATCGCCAAGGTCGGCTCGCTCCTCGGCCTCATCGCCTTCGGCGTCCTCCTCGGACGCCGCCCGGAGGCCATCTCCGCCAACTTCACCAACTTCTGGAGCGCGCCCGGCAACTGGTGGGATATCGTCCGCCTCACCGGCGTCGCCATGGTCGGAGCCCTATTCTCTTCCGACGCCTGGCACTCCGTTACCCTCGCCGCCGGCGAGATGAAGAACCCCAAACGCAACCTGCCGCTCTCCCTCGCCATCGGCGTCGGCGTGGTCAGCATCCTCTATATCGGCTGCAACCTCGTCTACCTCATGGCCCTCCCGCTGGCCTCCATCATGAGCGCCCCGGAGGACCGCGTCGCCACCGCCGTCATCGCCCAGATCATGGGACCCGCCGCCACAGGCCTCATGGCCGCCGCCGTCATGGTCTCCACCTTCGGCTGCATCAACGGACTCGTCCTCTCCGGCGCCCGCGTCTATTACGCCATGGCCCACGACGGCCTCTTCTTCAAGGCCGTCAAGCGCATCCACCCCACACGCCACACCCCCAACGTCTCCCTCTGGGTGCAATGCCTGTGGGCCTCCCTGCTCACACTCACGGGCCGCTACAACGACCTGCTGGACTATGTTATCTTCGCTGTTTTGCTTTTCTACATCCTCACCATCGCCGGCCTGTTCGTCCTCCGTCGTACCAGACCGGAGATGGAGCGCCCCTACCGCGCCTTCGGCTATCCTTTGCTGCCGGCCTTCTACATCGCCGCCGCCGGCCTGATTGAAGCTTTGCTGCTGGTCTACAAGCCCAACTACACCTGGCCGGGACTCATCCTTGTCCTGCTCGGCATCCCGGTCTATATGTTGTGGCGCACAAAAAGAATCGAGGCCTAACTTCTCATGAGTCTCTTCGCAACCAAGTCCATCGAGCGCCTGCTCCAGGAATCCGAAGGCAAGGGCGGCCAGGGGCTGTCACGCACCCTCAGCGCCGGCCAGCTCATCGCGCTCGGCATCGGCGCCATCATCGGAGCCGGTATCTTCACCCTCACCGGTGTCGCCGCCGCCAACCACGCCGGCCCCGCCATCGTTTACTCCTTCATCCTCGCCGCCATCGGCTGCGCCTTCGCCGGCCTTTGCTATAGCGAGTTCTCTACCATGATCCCCATCGCGGGCTCGGCTTACACCTACGCCTATGCCACCATGGGCGAGCTGCTGGCCTGGATCATCGGCTGGGCGCTCGTCCTCGAATACGCCGTCGGCGCCGCAACAGTCTCGGTCTCCTGGTCCGGCACCGTCGACTCCATGCTCCGCTCCTTCGGCGTCAACCTGCCGCAGCAGCTCATCGCCTCGCCCTGGGATCCCAAACCCGGCCTGATCAACCTCCCCGCCGTCTTGATCATCTGCGTGATCTCCTGGATCCTCATCACCGGCATCAAGGAGTCCGCCCGCTTCAACTCCCTCATCGTGGCTCTCAAGCTGGCCGTCGTCGTCCTCTTCATCGGACTCGGCTACTTCTTCATCAACCACGACAACTACACGCCCTTCATCCCCGCCAACACCACCGGCGAGTTCGGCAAGTTCGGCTTCACCGGCATCCTCGCCGCCGCCGGCCAGATCTTCTTCGCCTACATCGGCTTCGACGCCGTCTCCACCGCCGCCCAGGAGGCCAGGAACCCCAAGCGCGATATGCCCATCGGCATCATCGGCTCCCTGGTCGTCTGCACCATCCTCTATATCCTCTACGCCCTCGTCCTCACCGGCGTCGTCAACTACAAGGACCTGAACGTATCCGCTCCGCTCGCCGTCGCCGTCGACCGCATGAAGTACGGCTGGCTCGGCTTCATGATGAAGCTCGGCTCGCTCGCCGGCCTCACCTCCGTCATGCTCGTCATGCTGCTCGGCCAGAGCCGCGTCTTCTACTCCATGTCCCGCGACGGCCTCCTGCACAAGATGTTCTCCGACATCCACCCCGCCCACCACACCCCCTGGAAGTCCAACCTCCTCCTCATGCTCGTCGTTAGCCTGCTCGGCGCCTTCACCCCCATCGCCCAGCTCGGCAACCTCACCTCCATCGGCACGCTGTGGGCCTTCGT
>JACRKW010000057.1 GCA_016215215.1 Acidobacteriota bacterium | reverse complement strand
GGTCGTGAGAATGCCTACCAGGACGTCCGGCCTCTCAGCAAGGTACGCTTCGCTCGCAACGATCACCGCTGGCCGGACTTTGGTCTCGACGGCCCCAGGCAGCAGCGCCAGAACCACGTCCCCGGGGCTCAACCTTCTGGTTCGTCTTCGACGGCGTCGACGCGCCTGAGCGCTGCAGCCGCGTAGTCCTGCAAGTCCGCGTCTGTCCACTCGTCGGACCAATTCGCCCGAGACTCTGTCCCTAGAGCGGCCAGCCGCTGCGCCAATGCTGAAACTTCTTCGGCCGCCTCGGCGGGCAATTGCCGGAACGCCTCCAACATCGCTGATGTTGTTTCGCTGGAGGTCAGCAGTCGCGGCTGTTGTGCTGCTATCGGCAGCCAGAGGCGGCGAGATTCGCGGCCGGCTGACAGACCCGATCCCAGCGGAGTTGCGCGGTGCCCTGGTGCGCCTGCTTCCGGAGGGATCCAGCACTGTGCTCGCCCGTGTGCTCTCCGATGCAGAAGGGCGATTCGCATTCTCCGGCGTGCGCCCAGGTCGCTACCTGATTCGCGCAACGGTGGGGGGCTTTCGGGAACAAACCGTTGACCCGCTGGCAATTCAAGGGGATGAGGTCCTCGACGCCGGGGACATCAAGCTCAGCCTTGCAGGCTGCTACTCGCCGAGAGTCAATTGCGATTTCGTAACCCCGGACGGGGCTTCGGCGGGACCTACTCTCCACTCTTCAGGCGACAAACATCTTGCCTGGGGATGCGTCATCGACCTGGATAACGGCAAGCTGGACTGTCCCGAACCGGGAAGCGAGCATCATCCCTTCAAGCGAGGCCCCGACCTGCGGCTGGTGTCCAAGCAAGGCGCGGTGTTTCTGGAACCGCTGCCCGGCGCGACCATATCACCGCTCCAACCTGTCGAGTCCGATTGCGGCGGTTCCAAGCAAAGCGCGTCTCCGTTTCGCATCGACGGCCTGGATCCAGGCAATGACTGGTGCATTCGAACCACCCAGGGGCGTATCTCGCGGTTCTTCCTGGCAGCGGAAGTGGAGCCGGGTACCACCGGCATCTTCATTCACTTCGTGACGTTCAAGTAGAGCGGGCCGCGCCCCCCGACGGGGAGACGCGGCCCTGTGTGGTTTTGCTGTGACCGGAACTACGCGGTGCGGTTGGCCTCGGCCGTCCCCTCGCTCTTGGCGATGGCCGCCTGCGCCGCCGCCAGCCGGGCGATCGGCACGCGGTAGGGCGAGCACGACACGTAGTCCATGCCCACCTGGTAGCAGAACTCCACCGAACTCGGGTCGCCGCCGTGCTCGCCGCAGATGCCGACCTCCAGTTCCGGGTTGGTGCCCCGGCCCAGGTCGACGGCCATCTTGATGAGCTTGCCGACGCCCTCGCGGTCGATCACGCCGAACGGGTCGGCCTTGAAGATCTTCTTGTCTTCGTACTCCTTCGAAAACTTCGTATAGTCGTCGCGGGAGAGGCCCATCGTGGTCTGCGTCAGATCGTTGGTGCCGAAGCTGAAGAACTCCGCCTCGGTGACCACGCGGTCCGCGGTGAGCGCGGCGCGCGGGATCTCGATCATCGTCCCGATCATGTACTTCTGCTTCTTCAGCCCGGCCTTGCCCAGAACCTCGTCGGCGATCTTCTTGACGATCTTCTTCTGGTTCTCGAGCTCCTCGACGCCGCCGATCAGCGGAATCATCACTTCCGGGATCACCTTCTTGCCCTTCTTGGCCACCTGGACCACGGCCTCGAAGATGGCGCGCGCCTGCATCTCGGTGATCTCCGGGTAGGTGATCCCCAGACGGCAGCCGCGGTGGCCGAGCATCGGGTTGAACTCATGGAGCTGCTCAACGCGGTGCAGCAACTGCGGCAGGACCGTCTTGAGCGACTTCACGTCCTGCACGAAGTTCCTGTAGCGGGCCAGCATCTCCTTCTTGGTCTTCGCATCGGCCGAAGGCAGCTTGGCGATATCCACCATCAGCTCTTCCCGCTTGGGCACGAACTCGTGCAGTGGCGGGTCCAGCGTGCGAATTACCACCGGGAAGCCGTCCATGGCCGTGAACAGTCCGGCGAAATCCTTGCGCTGCATCGGTAGCAGCTTGTTCAGCGCCTTGGTGCGGTCCTTCACGTTGTCGGTGAGGATCATGGCCTGCACGTGCGGCAGCCGGTCCTCGGCGAAGAACATGTGCTCGGTGCGGCACAGCCCGATGCCCTCGGCGCCGAAAGCGCGGGCGGCCTTGGCATCGCGCGGGATGTCTGCGTTGGCGCGCACGCCAAACTTACCGCGGAACTTATCGGCCACCTTCATGAACTTGGCGAAGACGGGCGAGTTCGGATCCGGCTCCTTGGTCGCCGCCTGGCCCAGGTACACGGCGCCGCTGGTGCCGTCGATCGAGATCCAGTCGCCTTCCTTGATGCTCACCGTCTTGGCGCCGCTCTTCACGGTCGCCGTCTTGGCGCGCTCATTGATCGACAGCGCGCCGCAACCCACCACGCACGGCACGCCCATGCCGCGCTCCACCACCGCGGCGTGCGAGCTCTTGCCGCCCACCGCCGTCAGGATGCCCTTGGCCGCGTCCATGCCGTGGATGTCGTCCGGCGTGGTCTCCTTGCGGATCAGGATCACCGGCGACTTCTGCGACATGGTCACCGCATCGTCGGAGGTAAAGGCCAGCCGGCCGACGGCCGCGCCGGGAGAGGCGTCGATGCCGGTGGCCAGCTTGCCCAGCGCCTTCAGCGAGGCGGGGTCGAACACCGGGTGCAGGAGCTGATCGAGCTGCGACGGAGCCACGCGCATCACCGCCGTCTTGGCGTCGATGAGCCGCTCTTCGCACATCTCCACAGCCACACGAACCGCGGCCGGACCGGTGCGCTTGCCGTTGCGTGTCTGCAGCATCCACAGCACGCCTTCCTGCACGGTGAACTCGAAGTCCTGCATGTCCTTGTAGTGCTTCTCCAGCATCGTGGTGATGTCGCGGAGCTGCTTGTAGACATCCTTGTTCCAGCCTTCCAGCTCGGCGATCGGCGTCGGCGTGCGGATGCCCGCCACGACGTCTTCGCCCTGGGCGTTGACCAGGTACTCGCCGTAGAACTCCTTCGCGCCGCTGCCGGGGTCGCGCGTGAAGCCGACGCCGGTGCAGGAGGTGTCGCCCATGTTGCCGAAGACCATCGCCTGGATGTTGCAGGCGGTGCCGAGCCGGTCGGAGATCTTCTCCATCTTGCGGTAGTAGGAGGCCTTCGGCGCCCACCACGACATGAAGACCGCGTTGCGCGACATGATCAACTGCTCGCGCGGATCCTGCGGGAATTCGCGCTTGGCGTGCTTCTTGAAGATGGCCTTGAACTCGCCGCAGATGGCCTTCAGATCGTCGGCGGTGAGCTCGGTGTCCAGCTTGTACTTCTTCTTGGCCTTCACCGAGTCAAAGGCATGATCGAAGTGCTCCATCTCCACGCCGCAGGCCACTTCGCCGAACATCTGGATGAAGCGGCGGTAGCAGTCGTAGGCGAAGCGCGGGTTGCCGGTCTTGGCGGCCAGCCCCTCGGTGGTGGCGTCGTTCAGGCCCAGGTTGAGAATCGTGTTCATCATGCCGGGCATGGAGAACTTCGCGCCGGAGCGGACGCTCAGCAGCAGCGGATCGGCCGCGTCGCCCAGCCTCTTGCCCATCAGGGTCTCGAGCTTCGCCAGCGCCTCCCAGATCTGGTCGTCCACCTCCTGCGGCACCTGCTTGTCGTTATCGAAGAAGACGTTGCACACGTCGGTGATGATGGTGAAGCCGCCGGGCACGGGCACCTTGGCCCGGCACATTTCGGCCAGGCCGGAGCCCTTGCCGCCCAGCGTGTCTTTCATCGTGCCGTTACCTTCGGTGAGATTGCCACCGAAGAAATAGACGTACTTGCTCATAGCTCTCTCTTTTCTCCTGATCGGTCAGCGGATTGATGAGTTCATTCAGCGGTTGTTAGGACAATGACGATGTGACGATCTCCGAAAGATCGGCGATCGATGAAACTTCGCCGTGCAGTCTGCGGAGCAGGGCCAGGCGATTCGCGCGAACGGCCCCATCGGGCGCGTTCACCAAAACCTTGTCGAAAAAGGCGTCCACGGCCGGACGCAGCGTGGCGATGGCCATCAGCGCTTCGATGTAATCGTCGGCGGCTCGCCGCCGGGCCACGTGGACCAGCACGCGGTTCATCTCGTTGTAGAGGTCCTGTTCCGGACCGGCTTCGAGCAGCGCCTCGTTCACTTCGCCGCCGCCGGCGCCGGCCTGTTTCAGGATGTTGCCGATGCGCTTGAAGCTCGCCGCCAGGGGCTCGAAGCCCTCGGTCTGCCGCACCATCTTCAGCGCGTGCAGCCGCGACTCGACGTCGGGCAGGTTCTCCCACATCCCGGCCAGCACGGCGTTCACTTCGTCGTAGGCGAAGCCCCGCACGTCGCGGAAGTAATAACGGATGCGGTCGAGCAGGAACTCCCATAACTCGTTCGATTGACGCGGCGGCAGGAACTTGTGGCGGCCCTCCACCAGGATCTTCACCACGCCCTGTGCGGCGCGGCGCAAGGCGAACGGGTCCTTCGAACCGGTCGGAATCAGCCCGATGCCGAAACAGCCATAAAGGGTGTCGAGCTTATCCACCAGTGCGGCCTTCTGGCCAGTGGAGGTGGACGGAATCGTATCCTCCATGCTCACCGGCTTGTAGTGCTCATAGATGGCCCGGGCCACCTCTTCCGGCTCGCCCTGGATGCGCGCGTAGAGCCCGCCCATGACGCCCTGGAGCTCGGTGAGTTCCTTCACCATCTCGGTGGTGAGATCGCACTTGGAGAGCTCGATGGCCCGCAGCACGTCCTCCGTGCCGAGGCCCATCTCCCGCGCCAGCCTCTGGCTGGACTGGAGCTTGTCGTGATAGGAGCCGATCTTGGCCTGGAACGTCACGGCCTTCAAGTCTTCAACCCGGTCGGCCAGCCGCTTCTGAACTTCGCGTCGAAGCTGCCGAGGATCGGCGTCGGGAACTCGGTCAGGTAGACCAGGTCGGAGAGCAGCGCGTCGTCCGGCGTGAGCTTCAGGCCCTTGCCGCGCAGGCACTTCCTGATGCCGTCCTGGATCCGCTTCTTCCGTTTTTCGGCGCTGAGGATGACGCCGTTCTTCTCCAGCCTCTCTTCGTAATTGGAGTGGTCGAAGGCGATTTCGTCCGCGCCCATGCGGCGGTGGCCGCGCGAGAGCGCGCCGGACTTCACGCCGGCAAATTCGAACTCGATGATGGTGTCGCCGAACAGCGCCACAATCCAACGGATGGGCCGGATAAACGTCTGCCCGCCCTTGCCCGTCCAATACATCGCCTTGGGCCAGGGGATCTTGGCGATCAGCGCCGGCAGGCCCTCGGAGAGGATGTCCCGGACCTCGCGCCCTTCCACTTTGCGGCGCACCGCGAAGTACTCGCCCTTGGCGCTCGTCTCGGTGATGAGTTCTTCCACCGCAACGCCGTTCTTCTTCGCAAAGCCCATTGCCGCGCCAGGTCCGGCCGACTTGGGCGGGCCTATGACCAGCTCTTCTCGGTCGGCCTGCCGCTCAGGCAGCCCGGAGGCGCGTAGCACCAAACGCCGCGGCGTGGCGTCGAACTTCAACTCGCCGGGGTCGATCGAATGGCCGGCACAGAGGTCGGTGAATAGCCGCTCCATGTCGGCTAGCGCCGGCTGGAGCATCCAGTGCGGGATCTCCTCCACGCCGATCTCAAACAGCAGAGGCTTCAGCTCGCTCATGCGGTCACCTCCGGGCTGTTGAGCAGCGCCTGCTGATCCACCCAGTTGGTGGCCACGCCGACGGCCAGCTTGCGCACGCGGCCGATGACGCCGACTCGTTCGGTGACGCTGATGGCGCCGCGGGCGTCCAGCAGGTTGAAGGTGTGGGAGCAGTTCAGCACGTGGTCGTAGGCGGAGAGCAGCGGGAAGCGCTCCTTCTGTTCAGAGGTCTTGTAACCGTCGATCAGCCGCTGGGCTTCGGCTTCGTGCAGGCCGAAGAGGTCCCACAGCATCTGCACGTCGGCCATCTCGAAGTTGTAGACGGAAAACTGCTGCTCGTCGCGGAAGCGGACGTCTCTGTAGGTGGTCCCTTCCACCCACTCGATGTCGTAGACGCTCTTGCGGTCCTGCAGGAACGCCACCAGACGCTCCAGGCCGTAGGTGAGTTCGGCCGGAACCAGGTCCAGGTCCGCTCCGCCGCACTGCTGGAAGTAGGTGAACTGGGTGATCTCCAGGCCGTCGAGCATCACCTGCCAGCCAATGCCCCAGGCGCCCAGGGTCGGCGATTCCCAGTTGTCTTCTTCAAACTTCAGATCATGCTGGTCCAGCTTGATGCCGATAGCCTCCAGCGACTCCAGGTAGAGGTCCATCACGTTGGCCGGTGCCGGCTTGAGAATCACCTGAAGCTGCGAGTGCTTGTAGAGGCGATTCGGATTTTCGCCGTAACGGCCGTCGGCCGGGCGGCGTGAAGGCTGCACATAGGCGACGCTGTAAGGCTTGGGACCGAGCACGCGGAGGAACGTCTCCGGGCACATGGTGCCGGCGCCGACCTCGATGTCGTAAGGCTCCTGAATCACGCAGCCATGCTTGGCCCAGAAGCGTTTCAGCTTGAAGATGGTCTCCTGGTAGGAATCCATTGGCGGTTAGAGAGCCTCCATGATGGGAACGGTGACGAGCCTGCGCTCGATGTGACGCTCGATTTCGCGGCTGAGAAAACGGCGCAGGTCCGACGCGGTGTTCTTGGACCAGGGCAGCTCGCCGAGGTCGGCGATGGGGCAGGTGGCCATGGCATCGGCCAGCGCGCGCGATTGCGCGCTCACCCGCAATTCGGGCAGGAAGCCGGACAGCCGCACGGCCCAGTAGGAAAAATAGGTGACGGCGCGCCACACCGTGGCCGGCAGTTGCTCCGGCGGGCAGCCGCGCAGGTCCGCCAGCACGGCTCCAATCAGCCGGTAGAACCTCTCGTTGGGTTCCGAGGAAGGCAGCAACTGTTCGGACACCTCCGCGATGTAATCGAGCGCGACACCGGCGTCGTAGGAGCTGGAGAGACCGAATTGCGTCTGGATCAGCTCGGCGGACTCAAGGCGGACCAGTTCGACGTTTTCCCGCTGGTGATAGGAGATCCGGACCTGCGAGAGGCGTTCGACGGCCGAACCGAAGGGGCTCTTCGGCTTCCGCGCGCGTTTGGCGACGCCTCGCAACTTGCCTTGATCGCGACTGAAAAAGCTGACGATCAGATCCCCTTCCTGGAAGGGGTAAGTGCGGAGGACGAACGCCTCACTGACGCGGGCCGGCATCGCTGGCGCTCAAATTCCCCTCCAGGTTATCACACGGGCGGGTCCCAAACCTGGTAAGCGGTTGCACCTCAGGGCCTGGTGCGCGGGCTGGCCTTCACCTTGCCCAGCAGTCCGGTGAGTTCCTGGACCTTTTCCGGCATCCCGGCGGCCAGGTCGCGCCGCTCGCCCGGGTCCACGCTGACGCGGTAGAGCTGCGGCGCCGTCCCGTTGCCCATCTCCGTGTTGGTGTTGGGATTGACGGCCTGGCCGGGGCTGGTCTCGATCAGCTTGTACTCGCCCTTGCGCATGGAGAGCGCCCGGGCGTGCTCGACGATCCACTCGCGGCCTGTCTTGGATTCCCCCAGCAGCGCCGGCAGCACGTTGAAGCTGTCCGGTGCGGCCTCCTCGCTGAGTTGCTGGCCGGCGAGCCCGGCGAAGGAGGCGAAGAAGTCCTGCTGGCCGACCAGCGCATCCGACACCTGTCCGGACTTGATCCGTTGCGGCCAGCGGGCCAGCAACGGCACGCGCGTGCCGCCTTCGAAGTTGCTGTACTTGCCGCCGCGCAGCGGGCCCGCCGGGCGGTGGCTGCCAAGCTTCTCCACGGCGTCGTCCTTGTAGCCGTCGTCCACCACCGGACCGTTGTCGCTGGAAAAGAGCACTAGCGTGTTCTTCGTCAGGCCGAGCAGATCCAGATGGTCGAGCAGTTTCCCGACGGTCCAATCCAGCTCGGCGATGGCGTCACCGCGCGGGCCCATGCTGGTCTTGCCGGCGAAGCGCGGGTTGGGCAGCCGCCGCACGTGGATGTCGTGGGTGGCGAAGTAGAGGAAGAAGGGCCGCGTGCGGTTCTGGTCGAGAAAGGCCGTGCCGGCATTGAGGAACGCCT
>JACRKW010000095.1 GCA_016215215.1 Acidobacteriota bacterium | reverse complement strand
CGCCAGCTCCCCGCTCCGCCACTCCTCAAACGTGTGGTCCCACTGCCCGTCCAGCCACACCAGGTCCGGCTTGTACCTCGTCACCATGTCCTTGAACTGCGGAAAGTGGTGCTCGTCCCTGTATCTCTTCCAGTCCGCCACGTACAGCGGATTGAACCACTCATACACCGAGTAATACAGCCCGCTTCGGATTCCCCGCTTCCGCACCTCCCTGTCCAACTCGCCCACCAGGTCCCGCCGCGGTCCCGTCTCCACGCTGTTCCACGGACGCCCCCACGCTCGCGTTGCCTCCGCGCTCGGCCACATCGCGAACCCGTCGTGGTACTTCGCCGTGTGCACCACGTACTTCGCGCCGCTCCGCTCGATCAGCTCCGCCCACGTGGCTGCATCGAACATCTCCGCCCGGAACTTCTCCACCAGTCCCGAATACGGGAAGTCCCGTCCGAAGACCCTCGTGTGATACTCCAGCCACGGATCCTTCCCGTCGTTCTGCCGCCGCGCCATCTCCACCCGGTTCCCGTACCACTCCGCGTACTTCCCCTTCGGCGCCCAGCCCGCCACCGAGTACGGACCCCATACAATGAACACCCCGAACTTCGCCTCGTTAAACCACTTGGGCGTCGGCCTCTTCGACAACGACTCCCGCGTCGGCGCATACTGCCCCTCCGCTACCAGCGCCATTATCATCAACAGCAACGCGTACTTCATTGCGGCAACTCCAGCGGATAGACCCCGTATCTCCGCACCAGCTCCACCACGTACCCGTACCGTTCCGCCGAGATGTTGGTCGGCACCGAATGGTCGCTCTGGAAGATGTATCCCCCACCCCGCGCCGCTTCCAGCTTCCTCAACACTTCCCTCCGGACCTGCTCCAGCGGCCCCTCCGCCCATAACTGAACGTCCATATTGCCGCAGAACGCCAGCCGGTGTCCCAGTTCCTTCCGCAGCTCCGCCACGTCCAGTCCCGCCTTCGCCTCCAGGGGATTGTAGGCGTCCACCCCGCACTCGATGAAGTCCTCGAAGATCTTCCGCGCGTTACCGCACCCGTGGTAGATCACCGGCAGTCCCGCCTCGTGGCACGCGCTCACCATCTCCTTCACCCACGGCTTGAACCACCGCCGCCAGTACGCCGGCGAAAACAACATGCACTTCTTATACGCCACGTCGCCCCACACCACCATCCCGTCCAGCGCGCCCCCGCCCGCCTGGATCTGCGCCCGCGTCAGCTCCAGGCAGAACTCGCCTGCCCGCTCAATCTGCCGCCCCAGCCGCTCCGGAGCCTCACCAATCCAGTACATGACGTTCTCGCTGCCCACAATCCGCCACAGCATTTCGTGCGCTTCGCACACGCTGCCGAACACCGGAAAATCCGGCCGCAGCCGCTCCACTGTCTCCTTCCACGCCGGCGAGTTCCGCTCAAATCCGTCGCCCACCCCGGCAATCTGGTTGTCGCCCGCCCGGAACCAGCGCCGCTCGTCCCACGCGGCGTCGAACTCCAGCGCCTCCAGTTTCTCCAGCGTGTCCGTCTCAAAACTCACAAACGCCGGCATCGCCTGGTCGTACTTCTTCCGCACCACCGCACCGAACCCCGTCTTCACCGTGATCTCGTCGCTGCTCTCAGACAGAACCTCGAACGGCCTGATATGCGGGTCCATGTTCGGCACCGTCACCTGCCAGTCCAGGTCGTAATAGCGGTACGGGTCGGCGTCCCCCGCCAGCCCCAACTCCTCCCGCCAGCGCTTCACAAAGCCGCCCCAGAAGAAGTCGCTCACCGGCACCCGGTCCCCCTCCTCGTGCCGCAGCGCCCGCCTCATCCGCTCCAACTTCGCCTTGCAGTTCTCCGTCCTGTTCGAGCTACCGGCCATGCGCCCAATGTTATCCTACGGCTTGCCCCACGTCCTCTCCCAGGCCCCTATGGAGATCTTCAAGGAGTTTACCTTCGAAGCTGCCCACCGCCTGCCCAATCTCCCCGATGGGCACAAGTGCGCCCGCCTTCACGGTCATTCCTTCCACGTCCGCATCGTCGTCGGCGGACCCCTCCACCCTCAGTACGGCTGGGTCATGGACTTCGCCGACATCAAGGCCGCCTTCGCCCCCGTCCTCGGCCGTCTCGATCATTACTATCTGAACGACGTCGCCGGCCTCGAGAACCCCACCAGCGAGAACATCGCCATCTGGATCTGGCGTGAGCTGAAGCCCGCCCTTCCCATCCTCTCCCGTGTCGAGGTCCGTGAGACCTGCACTGCCGGCTGCTCCTACTCCGGCGGCTAGTCCCTCATCTCCACCCCAGATAAAGGCATGCCGCCGCCATCACCGCGCACAGTGGCGAATACAACCACGTGTCCAACTTCGCGAACTTCGTGCCCCTCACTCGCTTGAAGAAGCCCACCCACTTGAATTCGCCCAACGCGCGCAGAGCGAACACCGCACCCAACGCCCTGGTCCCCCACTTGGTGAACTCCCCGGCCCACGGCGAGACTTCGGCCAGCACCACCGCCCCTGCCCCGGCCAGCAATACCCCCACCACGGACGTCCCCGCCCGTGAAGGCCGGAACAGCGGGCGCGTCCCCGCTGTCGGCACCGCCGCGTCCGCCCCCCATCTCCCCCCGCACACCCAGTACACATGCAGCCCGCTCAGCCCCAGCAAGACCAGGCCGCCGCCCCCAGCCGCGAAAACTCTAGCTATCTCATTCATTCTACATATCTTACTTAATATCTGGCCACGGCATGTAACATTTTCACCCTCGGCCTATGTTTCTGATATAATCCACAAAAGGGTATTTTTCTCTGGATCTGTCGCCCTTTCTCTGCTAGCCTGAGCAGACGCAATGAAGTCGCCCGCCCAAAGCACTGAAACCCCGCTGCGGCAGTTGAACCAGCCCAGGCTCCGGGAAATCCCAGCGGATCGCATCGCCCTGCCGGAACCCTCGTTCGCCGGTTCGGCCCCCATCGAATACTGCTTGCGCAACCGCCGCTCGGCCCGCGACTTCTCCGGCGATCCGCTCCCTCTGGCTCAAGTCAGCCAACTCCTTTGGGCCGCACTTGGGCTGACCGCCACGGGTGGCCTCCGTACCAGTCCCTCTGCCGGCTCGCTCTACCCAGTCCGCGGCTATCTCATCGCCGGCAATGTCACCGGCCTGGCGCCCGGCGTCTACTCCTACGACGCCGACTTTCACGCCCTCGCCCTTCTCGCAAAGGGTGACAAGCGCGGCCGCCTTGCCAAGATCTGCGCCGGTCAGCACTGCGTCGCCGAGTGCTCCGCCGCCATCCTCCTCACCGCCTGGTACAAGCGCGCCATCGCGGAGTTCGGCGACTCCGCCCGCGCTCTCACCGCCATGGAAGCCGGCCACATCGGCCAGAGCTTCTGTCTCCAGGCCACCGCCCTCGGGATTGGCGCAATCGGGGTCTCCAAGTTCTACCCCACAATCCTCAGGATGTTTCTCCCCGTCCCCCGCGACGAAGAGCCCCTCTACCTCCTCCTCGCCGGCAAAACCTGATCTCCAGCCCCTGTTACCATGGCGACCATGCCGCTGATGACCCGCAGGCGGTTCGCCCTCGCCTCTCTCTCTGCTTCCCGTTCCGGCGAGCGCTCATTCCACGTCTGCCTCGCTCCGGACGCCCTCGAAGCCGACTCCGGCCTCCTGGCTCTTGTCCGCGACGCCGGCGTCACCGACGTCTGGGTCGCTGGCTTCTTCTACGGCCACTGGTACTACACCCCGGACCGCATCGCCCGCCATTTCCGCGCCATCAAGAAAGCCGGTCTCCGCCCCCACGCCGTTCAACTGCCCCTCGGCCACCCCGGCGACTCGCTTGGCGCCGTCGCCGGACAGCCGCCCCTCATCCCTCCTCCCCACTGGAGCCGCGCAGTCCGTTCCGATGGCCGCTCCCAATGGGGTACGTCCCTTCATCCTCCCGCCACCCAGGAGAACGCCGCCGCGCTCCGCCGCATGGCCGCCATCGGCGCTCGCGACGTCTTCCTCGATGACGACTTCCGCCTCGCTCCGGGTCCCGGCGCCATCGGCGGCTGTTATTGCGACCGGCACATCGACGAGTTCCGCCGCCTCCACGGCCTCTCCGCCTCAGTTGGCGACCAGATCCACAACGACGTCCGCACCCGCGCCTTCACTCCGCTGCTTCGCCAGTGGCTCGACTTCCACTGCAGCCAGCTCACCGCCTCTTTTCGCGCCATGCAGAAGGCCTCGCCTCGCCTCCGCCTCGGCATCATGGTCATGTACCTCGGCGCTGAAAAGGCCGGCATCCGCCTCTCTGACTACTCCAACGTTCCCTTCCGCGTCGGCGAGCTCATGTTTCGCGACCGCGATTTCACCCCCGTCAAAGGGAAGACCGACGAGCTCTTCAGCGCTCTCTTCCACCGCCGCTTCACTCCTCCCGAACTCGCCTACAGCGAATCCACCGCCTTTCCGGCCAACGAACTCTCCGCCCCCAATCTGGCCGCCAAGCTCGCCGTCTCCACACTCGCCGACGTCCGCCACACCATGTTCATGAGCGGCCTCACCCCTTTCCCGCGCGCCCACTGGGAAGTCCTCAAGCCGGCCATCCAATCTCACCGGACCCGGCACCGCAAGTTCGCCGGCCTCGCCCCCCAAGGCCCATTCAAGCACTTCTGGGGCGAGGCCAGCCGCTATGCCGGCGACGACAAGCCCTACAGCCTCTTCCTCGCCGCCGGTGTCCCTTTTGAGGTCTGCCACGCCCTGCCCGCGGAAGGTCACGTCTTCCTCTCCGACGCCGACGCCCTGACCGGGACGCGTTCCGCCGCCACCCTCGTCTCCCGCGCCGTGGTTCCCGAGACTCTTGCGGATCTCTTCCGGCTCAAAGCCCGGTTCCGCCCCTCTTTCGAAGCCTCCAGCGTCCCCTTCGTCCTCGACGAGAAACCGGCAGTCCTCGCCTGGTTCCCCTCCGCCCGCGCGGCGCTCCTCTGGAACCTCTCCGAGCGGCCCGAGTCCTTCGCCATCCGGCTCCGTTCGCGCGACATCCCCGTCCAGGCCGGTCCCCTCGCCCTCGTTGAGATGCGCGATCTCTGAGTCATATGATGAACGATTGGTATCAATGACCCGCCGCGACCTCCTGCTCGCCCCGTCCGCCCTCGCCCTGCAATCACGGCCTGCCTACGAAGTCGGCGCATACTACTTTCCCAACTACCACCCCGATCCGCGCAATGACCGCACCCACGGCCGCGGCTGGACCGAGTGGGAACTCCTCAAGCGCGCCCAGCCCCGCTTCCCCGGGCATATTCAACCGCGCACTCCTCTTTGGGGTTATGAGGACGAATCCAATCCGGCCGTCTTCCAGAAGAAGATCGATACCGCCGCCGGCCACGGTCTCACCCACTTCATCTTCGATTGGTATTGGTACGACGACGGACCCTTCCTCAACGCCGCGCTCGACCGCGGCTACCTCGGCGCCCCCAACAACTCCCGCCTCAAGTTCGCCCTCATGTGGGCCAATCACGATTGGACCGAGATCATGCCCGCCCGCCTCGGCCTTCGCGCTCCCGTCCTCTACCCCGGCGCCGTCTCCTTCGATGCCTTCGACCGCATGACCGACCGCATCGTCACCCGCTACTTCGCCCACAAGTCTTACTGGAAGCCCGGCGGCAAGCCTTACTTCTCCATCTACGAGCTCTACCGCTTCATCGACTCCATGGGCGGCCTTGACAACGCCCGCAAGGTCCTCGACCACCTCCGCGCCGTCGCCGGAGGCATCCACCTCAATGCCGTCCTCTGGGGCGTCCGCCCCATCAACAACACCTTCCAGTCGCTCGACGCCAACCAGGTCCTCCAGGCCCTCGCAGTCGACTCCGTCACCAGCTACGTCTGGCTCCACCATGCTCCGTTGAAGGATTTTCCCGCCAGTTCCTACGCCACCCTCACCCGCGACTCCGTCGCCTTCTGGTCCAAAGCCGCCCGTGAATTCAAGGTCCCATTCCACCCCAACGTCACCATGGGTTGGGACTCCACTCCGCGCACCTGCCAGTCCGACTTTTTCGAAAACCGCGGTTACCCCTTCACCCCCGTCGTCACCGGCAACACCCCGCAGGCCTTCCGCTCCGCCCTTGAACAGGCCCGCGCCTTTCTCGACTCGCGCCCCGGCCACCGCATCCTCAACATCAACGCCTGGAACGAATGGACTGAGGGCAGCTACCTCGAACCCGACACCCTCAATGGCCTCTCCTACCTCCAGGCCGTCCGCGACGTCTTCCCTCCGCCGCGCCCTTGATCTGCCATCCTCCCGGGAATAGCATGGCTTCATTCCCATGCTGCGTCCCGCCATCCTTCTCCCCGCCTTCGCGCTTTGCGCCTCCGCTTTGCCGGATCCGCAGGACCCCGCTGCCCAGCGCCGTGTGGACCAGATTCGCCAGAGCTGGACCGAAGGCCGCGCCCTCGCCGAAAAGCTCGGCTATACCGTCATAGGCAACTCTTCCTCCGGCGGTGGGGCCATCGTGACTTGGCGCGGGCAAGCCTCCACCGGCGTCGCCGCCCAAGGCCACTTCGCCTTTGAAGAGGCCGCGGGCGGACGGAAAGCGACCTTCGCCGTCACTGGCTTCCGCGAGGACTCCATTCCGCTCGCCTTCTTCGCGGACTGGTCCAAGGCCGCCATCCTCGATGCCTGTGTCTCTTCCCGGCTCTCCGCCAGTTGGGACGACTACTTCCGCCAAACTCAGGCACTGGGCCATATGGCCATGGAGTTCACACTGACCACTTCGCCGGGAGCCTGTTCTTCATCCGTCCGTTGGAGCGATCGAAGTCCGTTGCCGCGTCCCGCCGGCGCCGCCCCGGACGAGGAGCCGCCCTCTTCTCCCACGGCCACTGGCTTCTTCCTCCGCGAGGTGGAAAAGGGAGCGCTGCGCCGCCAGGCTCGTGTCATCTTCACCTCTCCTGCCGATCCCCGTCCAGTGGACCTCGCTGCGTTCCGCGAATCCCTCGTGAAGAGCTGGCTCGCCGCCGATGTCCTACGAAAGGCACAGGTCCCCGCTGTCGCCAAGGCATGGCTTGCTGCTGAAACCAAGGCCCTCAAGGCCGGCTACACTGTGCTCGGCTATTCATTCACGGACGACAACGGGCGTCTGCGCCCAGGCGTCCTGTGGAGCGGCAAAGACCCCTCCGGTAAACCGCTGGCTGGCGAGTTCTAACGGCCCTCAGAAGCTCAGCTTCATCGCCAGTTGGATCACCCTCCAGCTCTCGCCGTTCTGGTTCGTCGTCGCCGAACTCGCCGTCGAAAGCGTTACGCAGCACGCCTGCCCGAACACCCCCGACGTGATCGCCGGCGATCCGACGCTGGCATCCCGCGGGTTGCGGAAGTTCGGATGGTTCAGTGCGTTGAACATCTCTGTCCGGAACACGAGTTTCACCCGCTCGGTGACCTTGAACCCCTTCGAAATGCCGCCGTCCAGATTCCAGTAGCTCGGCCCTTGGAAGATGTTTCGGCCCAACCCCACATCGCCCGGGTTCGGGAATGTGAATGCGTCAGCGTTCTGGAAGAACACCGGCCCGATCACGCCTGCCTTCTCCTGCAACTTCGGCGTCGGCAGCGTCGCCCCCGCCTTCAGCGCCGCCCGCGACTGCGCTGAGAAGTTCGCCGTCAGCGCGCCGGAGCGCACCGTGAAAGGCTCGCCCGACTGGTACGTGTACAATCCGTTGATGCTCCAGCCGCCGATGATCAGGTCCAGCAGCCGGTTGGCCCCGCCGCCAATCATCTTCCCCTTACCGAGCGGCAGTTCGTAGATCCCAGTGATGTTCACCACGTGCCGCTGGTCGTAATCAGACCGCGCTCGTTCGTTGCGATAGTTGCGCGAATCGGCCGGCGTCCTGGCGCCCGTCGTCGTCAACCCGCCGCCCACCGTCGCCGACACCGGGTCCAGCGACAGTGTGTCGATCGACTTGCCCAGCGTGTACGATCCGCCCAGCAGCAGCCCCGCCTGGTCGAACCGCTTCCGCACCGTCAACTGGCCGGCGTGGTAGTACGAGTCCCCGCCGTTGTCGATCATCATGATCTGCGCAAACTGCGGATTCATGCGCAGCCCCGCCGCCAGCGTCGTCTGCTCCACTCTGCCGGCGAAGTTGCCCGCCGCGTTCTGGCTCAGGTCCGTCTGCGTCGTCGATGAGTTCACGAACGCCTGGGTCACGATGCCCTGC
Organism: Acidobacteriota bacterium; assembly: GCA_016215215.1. Taxonomy (GTDB): domain Bacteria; phylum Acidobacteriota; class Terriglobia; order Bryobacterales; family Bryobacteraceae; genus Paludibaculum. Next base: position 8,471 of record JACRKW010000095.1, on the reverse strand, counting down.
TGCACCAGCGGCACTCCCGTCGCCCCGGCGCACGCCGCGCCGCTGGCCAGCGTCCCGTCCGGCCGGCACCCGCCGCCCAGCGCCACGTTCTTCTGCATTGCCAGGAACGACGGCAGAATCGGTTTCGAGTCGATCTGGTTGGCGTCCCACGCCCGGTACAGCCGCGTCCCGCGCCGGCCCACGTAGCCCACCGACACCACGTAGCCTCCCGGCAGCTCACGCTGCAACGTCAGGTTCCACATGTGCACCGTCGGCAGCTTCAGGTTCTGGTCAAATACCCGCGACGGCGGGGCGTTGCTCAGTACTTGTGCCGGAGGCGTCAGGAACGACGACGGCTTGGCCGACGGCGCCGCCATCTCGTTCGGAAAACCCGCGCCCAGCCGTACATTCGTCACAGCCTGGCACCCGGGCGTCGTCACCAACGCTCCTCCCGTACCCGAAAACTGCGAACTGCACCGGAAAGTCTGTCCCGGTACCGCTGCCGCCACTGACGTCACCTGGAAACTCCCCAGCGGATCGAACGCCACGCCGTACCCCGCGCGGATCACCATCTTGTTCGAGCCGCCCGGCGAATATGCGATTCCCATGCGCGGCGCAATCGCTCCCCAGTTGAAGCTCTTATACCAGCGATCCGCATGCACGAACGTCACCGGTCCTTCTCGCCCGTCGATGCTCTTGTTCGGCACGTACACGCGGCCGCCCGCCTCGCTCGCCGGCGGGTTCAGCTCCCACCTCACCCCGTAGCTCAACGTCAAGTCCCGCCTCAGCTTCCACTCGTCCTGCGCGTAGAAGTTGTACTGCTTCATTCGCTGGCCCTGCGCCCACAGGCTCACGCCCTTATCGCCCGAGCGGAACGGCAGGAACGTGTCGTTCTTCAGGTCGCCCATGAACACCTGCGTCAACCCCGCCGGGATCCCCAGCAGATCGTTCACCATCCCCTGCAGCCGGTTCAGGTCCGTCGCGGCGATTCCCGGCGTCGTCGCCGTCGCCAGCGCCGGGAACGCGATTCCCGCCGGCGGCCGCGTCGTCCGCGACAGCGAAATCGCCGGCGTCAAGCTTGTCCCGCCGACGTCGCCGCGCTGGTCGTTGTGCTGGTAGAACCGCATGTTGGCCCCGAACCGCATCACGTGCTTGCCCGTCAGGAAGCTCAGATTCTCCACCAATTGCGGTGTGCTCACCGCCCGGAACGTGCGCGGGTTCGACGTGTAGTCCACGTCTGAGTTGTTGAACGTGAACCGCGGCGTGTTCGGGAACAGCGGGTTGGCTTCGCCCTGCGTGAACAGGAACTGCCACCGCGAATACCCCAGCGTCAACTCGTTCACAAGGTGCGGCGAAAGAACGCTCCTCAGCCCCACCGCCACGTTCGTCGCCGGCCGGAACACCTCGCCCCGCGGCGGATACCCGGGCAGAATCACCGGCCGTCCGTTCAAAGGGTCGCCGTTCAGCGTATTCTGCTCCGCGCCCAGCCACCGCCCGAACAGCGTGTGCTTCTCAGTCAGCGCGTGATCCACCCGCAGCATGTACTGCGGACCACGCACCTTCACCGGCGTGTTCCATTGATAGATGCCCGTGTTCAATCCATCGCCCGCGCTGAATGAGTTCGGCGCCGGATACCCTCCCAGCACCTTCTTCACCGACGCGTCCATCCCTACCCTCAGCGGATCGGCCGCGAACACGTCGAACGACGCCACGCAGTTCATATCTCCCGCGCCCGCGCAGTTCCTCACTCCCGAGGCGTACTGCCCCGTTCGCGGGTCCACCAGCAGCGCGCTGTTCTGCGTGATCCGTTGGCCGTTCACCACCAGCGGATTCCGCGGATCCGACACCCAGTACCGGAACGTCCCGCCCAGCGCCGCCGGCGTGTAGAGGTCCACTGATTCTCCGAATGCCTTGTCCACTGGATCGGCGAAGTTCACCTTCTGCCCCTGCCAGCTCCCGAAGAAGAACGTCTTGTTCTTGCGGATCGGGCCGCCTATCTCAAAGCCGTACTGGTTCAACTGCAGCAGCGGCTTCTTCCCGCCCTGCGCCGAGGCGTAGAACTCCTGCGCGTTCAGCGCCGTGTTACGGAAGAACTCGAACATCGTCGCATGGAAGTCGTTCGTGCCAGACCGAGTCGCAATTGAAACGTTCGCCCCCGAATTCCGGCCCTCCTCAGCCGACGGGTTCAGCGTCGTCACTTTGAACTCCTGCACATTGTCCGGATTCAGCCGGAAGATGTTGTTCACCGGGTTGGAGTAGGTCGACTCGTTCGCTTCGATGCCGTCAATTGTCACGTTCGCAGCCGTCGACCGCGCGCCGTTCACGTTCACCGTGTTGCCCGACCTCTGCACTACGCCCGCCTCGTACATCAACAGGTTCAGCGGGTTCCGCCCGTTCAGCGGCAGTTCCACGATCGGCTTCTGCTCGATCACGTTGCCCAGCGCCGCCGACGAGGTCTGCAGCAGTTCCGCCGTCGCGCTCACCATCACGCTCTCCGCCGACGTGCCCACCTCCAGCGTGATGTCCACCGCCACCGGCGTGTTCACCAGCACCGTGTTGCCCGTCCGCACCGACGTCTTGAATCCCTTCGCCTCCACCCTCAGGGTGTACGTCCCCGCCAGAATCGACGGAAATGCGAAGACCCCTGCCTCGGTCGTCGCCAGCTTTCGCGACACGCCCGTCGCCTCGTTGGTCAGCGTCACCTGCGCCGCCGGCACCACCGCGCCGCTCGCATCCAGCACCGTCCCCGAAATCTGAGATGTCGATGTCTGCGCCAGCGCCCAGGCCGTCAACAGCAGCATCAACCCCACCAGATATGAACGTTGAAGAGTCTTCATGGAATGCGCTCCTTCACACACGAATCGAGACTGATTGCCACAGTATAGGGCCTCTTAATCTGCGTGTCCAACCACCTGTCAGCTCGTTTGCGCGGTGCCCCCGCTCACTCTCCCCTGAATTCCCATCTCCCCGACCCTACCTCCCGCACCTCGCCCTTCTTGCCAGGCACGTGGACCGTCGCCGTCGTGTTCGCCGGGATCGTCACCCGCAGTGTCACCGCGCCGGCCTCTCGCCGCCACTCGCTCGCAATCACCCCATAGGGCGACCGGTGCGTCGCCTTCACGTGCGTCAATCCCTCCACCGTGTACGGCTTGATGATGATGTGCTCGAAGCCCGGCTTCTCCGGATCCGTTCGGATCCCTGCCAGGTACTCGTACATCCACACCCCCAGATCTCCAATCTGCATCACGTGGTTGCCCGAGTTCATCGCCGGGTCCGCCGTGTCCCCGTTCCACAGCTCCCAGATCGTCGTCGCACCCTTCTCGATCATGTAGCCCCAGCCCGGGTACGTCTTCTGCGTCGCGATCCTGTACGCCAGGTCCGCCCGCCCGTTGTCCGAGAGCGTCCGCATCAGCCACTGCGCCCCCACCAGGCCCACACCCACGTGGTTGGCGCTCTCCACCTCGATCTTTCGCACCAGCCCGTCGAACACGCGCTTACGATCGCCCTCCGGAGCCAGCCCGAACGCCAGCCCCAACACGCTCGAGGTCTGCGTCCCATTGTCGAAGCGCCCCTCTTCCGCCTTGTAGTACCGCTTCACAAACGCTTCGCGCACCTCGGCCGCCAGCTTGTCGAAGCCCGCGGCGTCTTCGCCGTGCCCCGTCAGCTTCGCGTACTTGCTCATCAGCTCCAGCATCTTGTGGTAGTAGGCCGTGCTCAACAGCGCGCCCTGTGTCACCCGCGCCGGATCCTGCGAGTGGATCAACTCCGGCTTCTCGGGTGGCACGCACCAGTCCCCGTAGGTGTTCTTCGGCATGATGCCGTCCTTCAGAAACCCGCGCATGTACTCCACCCACAGCTTCATCGCCGGGTAGTGCCGCTCCATCAGCCGCAGGTCGCCGTACTGCTCGTACACCATCGACGGCGCCAGCACCAGCGTGCTCGGCCACACGATCCCGTCGTTATAGAGCACCCAGTAGGCCGGCACTACGTCCGGCACGCTTCCCGTCGGTCTCTGCGCGTCCCGCATGTCCGTCGCGAACTTCGTATAGAACGCCGCCACGTCGAACAGGTAGCTCTCGCTCCGGCTCACCACGCTGCGGTCGCCCAGCCATCCCTGGCGCTCGTCTCTCTGCGGGCAGTCCGTCGGAATGCTGCGGTAGTTCCCCCGGATTCCCCAGTAGATGTTCCGGTGAATGCTGTTCAACGTCTCGTCGGATGATTCCCAGTCGCCCGCCCGCTCCAGCGCGTCGTGTACCACGCGCCCGCTCAGTGACTCCAGCCCCGGCTTGCCCGGATACCCCGTCACCTCCACATACCGGAAACCGTGATAGGTGAACCGCGGCTCCCACGCCTCCATGCCTCCACCCTTCAAGGTGTAGAGATCCGTCGCCCGCGCTGACCGCAAGTTGTCCAGGTACAGCGTCCCCTCCGGCGTCAGCGTCTCGGCAAAGCGCATCCGCACCTCCGTCCCCTTCGCGCCCTGCACCATCAGCCGCGCCCAGCCCACCATGTTCTGCCCCATGTCGTAGATCCACACCCCCGGCCGGATCTCCTTCACTGACTTCGGAGCCAGCGTCTCCATCACTCGCAGGGGCTCGGCCATCTGCGCCCGCGTCGATCCTGGGGGCGCTTCCACAATGCGAGCCGCCTCCCACTTGGCGTCGTTGAATCCGGCCTTCGACCATCCCGCCATCTCCCTGCGCGCGTCGTACTCCTCCCCGTCAAACTCGTTGTTCACCCGCACCGGCCCATCCGTCGTGAGCTTCCAGCTCCCGTCGCTTACCACCGTCGCCCGCTTGCCGTCCGCATACTCCAGTTCCAGTTGCAGCCGCACCTTCGGATAGCCGTAGCCGCGCATCCCGATCGGCACTTTGCCCCGCGGTGGCCAATACCGCCCGTTGCCCAGCCAGACTCCCAGCGCATTTGTGCCCGTCTGCATCACTTTGGTCACCTCGTGCGCCACGTAGAACACGCGCTTCTCGTAATCGGTCAGGTTCGGCGACAGCACGTCGTCGCCCACCTTGATCCCGTTCAACTCCACCTCGCTCAAACCAAGCCCGCTCACATACAGCACCGCGCGTCTCAGCCCCGCTCGCGCTTGAAACTCCTTGCGCAGCATTCGCGCCGGCAGCGCGTGCTCTTCCGCCAGCCCCGCCTCGCCCCAGGGCGCCATGCCGTATGCGCCCAACTCCTTCGCCGCCATCCACTCTCCCCCGGGCTCCTTCGATGCCTGCCACCCCGCCCCCGTCGAAAACAGCAGCGGCTCGCCTTCGGTGAACTCCACCTTCAATGTCCCGATGAGGCCCGCCGCGTCGTTCCTCGCGTTCCGCGCCTTCACCTCCACCAGGTTCTCGCCGGTTCGCAGCGCCGCCGCCACGTCCAGAACCTCCGGCATCGTCGAGCTGTTCCCGCGCCCGGCCCGCTTGCCGTTCAGCGTCAACTCGAAGCTGTTGTCCGCGCCCAGTACGAACGTCGCGTGCCGCACCACACGGCCTGACGGCAAAGTCAGCTTCGCCCGGAACCACCGCTCCCCCGCCGGCGCCTTCACCTGCGGCTCTCCTTCGTCAAACCAGATCCACTTCACCCCGCGCAGCAACTGGAAAGGGCTCTTCGGCGACGCGTACACCGCCGTCTCGTCCCTGCCGATCCACTTGCCCTTCCAGTCCGTCTCCTTCAGCAGCCCCATCGACCAGCGCGCCATGTTGCTCCACGCCGACGGCGTTCCCGCCTGGTCCCACACCTGAACCTTCCAGAACGCCCGCATCCCGCTCGCCAGCTCCTTGCCCTTGTACGCCACCAGCACACTCTGCCGGCTCTCCACGCGCCCCGTATCCCACAGGTCGCCCTTGCCCGCGGCCGCGCCCTCCGGCGTCGACGCCACCACAATCCGGTACGCGCTCTGCTTCAGCCCGCGCGCCGTGCTGTTCACCGCCGTCAGAGTCCACGTCAGCCGCGGCTGTATTTCATCGATGCCCTCCGGATTCATCCGGTACTCGCACCGCAGCCCCGTGGGCCTCACCGTCGCCGGCGCAGCCGCCAGCACGCCCGCGCCCAGCGCCGCAACAACAGCCCATCGCTTCATCGCTGTTTCCTCCCTTGTGCTATCTCGGCGGCTTCGCCGTCGACCACGGCGCTGGTTGCCCGTCCACCGTCTGCGGCTCCATCAGCTCGCTTCGCGTTCCGTCCGGATCGAACAGGTTCAACTGCCGCCTCCGGTTGATTCCCGTCCGCACCTCCAGCGGCCGCCCATACCCCGGCCTCCCGGCGAGTTCCGCCTTCGACTTCTCAATGTCCGGCACGAACAGGCACAGGTGATGCGCCGACCCGCGCTTGTCCGGTGCCGGAATCTCTCCCCCGTACAGCATGAACTCCACGTAGTCGTCCCCGTCCGGAACCTTCGCGTTCACCCAGCTCAACGGCTGGCCCTCGCGCCCGCCGCGCCACGTCTCGCTGAATCCCAGCACCCCGCCGTAGAACTCCAGAGCTTTGTCCAGCGTCCCCACCAGGATCCCCACGTGCGCCATCCGGTCGGAGATCCGCCGCGCCGGCATGTTCTTCCCCAACCTCTTTCCGCTCTCGCTGTCCGGCAGGTATTGCACGAATTCCACGCCGTGCCCGTCGGGGTCTTTGATCGTGAAGTTCAGGTTCCCCGTCCGCCCCTTCGGCGTCTGCTCCGGCACCTTGTAGCCCCTGGACCCAAGGTACTTCCTCATCGCTTCCAGATCGTCCACCTCCAGCGCGATGTGATTCAGCCGGTCCCCGCCCGGCTCCCTTTCCGGAAATAGCTCGACGTACTGCCGGTCGTTGATCTTGAAAAACGTCAGCGCCAGCGACCCGTCGGCGTTGTCCAGCTTGTACGCCTCCTCGTATCCCAGGTAGCCCGTGTAGTAGGCGCGCGCGGCCGCCACGTCCTTTGTGTAAATGGCGATGTGCGCCACCCCGGTGATCTTTGGCCGCGGCTGTGCTTGCAATCCCGCCGCCAGCACCGTCAACACCGCCAATGTCACGCCGCTGCTATTGATGGCCATCGCTCGCCCTCCAAACTCCCCCCCACAATAACCCCGTCCCCCTCGGAACGTCCACCCGGATTCTCCAATCTCGTATATAGTGGGTCGAACCGGAGGATCTCAATTGCAGCTGCGCTCGCAGTCGTGGCGGCGGCATTTCGGCAGGCTTTCTGCGTTCGCCCGCCCGCCGGCCGATCCCACTGATCCGGAAATGAGCCTCCGCGCCGCGCTCGTCCACTCCCTGATCCTCGAGATCTACATCATCTGCCTCTTTATCATTCTGGTCGTAGGTCCGTTGCTTGCCCAAGACGTGCTGCGGATCACGCTGAAGACTCTTGCTGTGATGCTCGCCGCCGCCATTGCCCACTGGTGCCTCAACCGTGGATTGCTCAGGCTCGCCGGCATTTTCCTCATCACGTTCGCCTGGCTCAAGGTCGCCGAGTCAATCTTCAACAGTTGGGGTCCGCTGAGTCCCCAGCTGGTCCTCATGCCGGTCCTCGTAGCCATGGCCGCTTTCATCCTCGGCACGCGCGCCGCCTTGATCTTCGCATTCGCCTCCCTCCTCTTTGGCGCCGCCATGGTCATCTTCCAGCCGAATGAGGCCGCCATGGCCAGGCCCTGGCCGCCGCCGCCCCATGTCGTCGTGGTTGCCCTCGCCATCGGGCTGGCCTGCCTCATCTGGCCCCTCAGTGTTATGTTCGGCACCTTGCGCGCCACGCTCTCCCAACTCAAAGTCAGTGAGACGCGCTTTCGCTCCCTCGCCACCGGCGCCCACGTAGTTTCAGCCGTCATTGACGCCAACGGCGTATTTCTTCTCTCCGAAGGCCTCGCGCTCGCCCGCCTCGGGCTGAAGCCTGGCGAAGTTGTTGGGCGTTCCGTCTTCGATGCCTACAGCGACTACCCCGAGATCCTCGACATCATCCGCGCCGGCCTCCGCGGCGAGTCTCATAGGACAGAAATCGCTCTCATGGACGCGTGGTTTGACTCCCTCTTCCTCCCCCAGTTCGACGCCCGTGGCCACATCACCGAGCTGTTTATCGTCTCCACCGATATCACCGAGCGTAAAAGGGCAGAAGCCGAACGCGAGAAACTCGCCGGCCGTCTCCGCCAGGGTCAAGTCCTCGAATCGGTGGGCCGCCTCGCCGGAGGCGTCGCCCACGACCTCAACAACATGCTCACCCCCATCCTCGGCTTCGCCGAGATGCTTCGGGAGGAGTTCCCGGCCGGCGACCCCCGCGCCGCCCAGCTCGGCCACATCCATTCAGCCGCCAAACGCGCCCGCCAGATCACCACCCAACTCCTCGCCTTCGCCCGCCGCCAGCCCACGGACATGCGCATCCACGATCTCAACACCATCCTCGGTGATTTCGATCCCATGCTTCGCCGCGCCGTTCGCGAAGACATTCGCCTCGTCTCGCACCTCCACCGCGCCCCGCTCTTCATTCTTTGCGATGTCCTCGAAATCGAGCGTATCCTGCTCAACCT
>JACRKW010000236.1 GCA_016215215.1 Acidobacteriota bacterium | reverse complement strand
GTCGACTCCTTCAACGTCTACGAGGACGAAACCAAGGGCGGCTACATCTCCGGCTCCGAAGGCCTCGACCTCAACCTCGAGGAACCCCTCGGCGACGCCGAATAGCAGAGTGGGACAGGCCTCCTGGCCTGTCATGATCCAGAATCAAGGCCGGGGCCCGCGCCCCGGCCTTTCCTCTTTCTAGCCCAGGTACTTCTCCCGCACGATATTCAAGTGGTGCAGCTCGTGCCCCGCGATGATCCACGCCAGCGCTCGCACTGTCACCGGATTGCCGGACGCCGTGCCCGTGCGCACCCAGGCCTCTTCTGATAGACCCCGCAGCAGGCTCACCGTCGCCGCGCGCACCGTCCGGTACTCCTCCAGTAGATCGCTCCACGCCCGGTCCTGAAACGAGCCGAAGCGGACGTAGTCGTCCTGTTCAAAACTCGGCAGTGGCGTCGCGTCGTTCCGCGCGATCCGCAACGCCCGGTAGGCCATGATGCGCTCCGTATCGAGAATGTGGCCCAGTACTTCCTTCAGACTCCACTTGTCCTCGGCCGGCCGCCCTGCCGCCTTTGCCTCGTCCACGCCGCCCAACAGCGCTGCGGTCGCCGCGGCCTGCCGCGCCAGGTGCTCCACAACATCGCCCGGTGGAACCAGCGAAACGTACTTCACGTAGTAGGCGGCATATTCTGCCGCTTGCGGTGGTGTGTTCCTCATTCCACCCATTCTCGCCCACCTCGGCCCCTCCAGTGAAAGGCTCACCCCAATGAATCACAATCTGGCCGCCGGCACGTCGCCTGCGGCGGTGCTGTATACACCATATACTGTTTTGTGGTATACAGTGTAGACATGGCCGCAACAACTGCACATAAGATCATCGATGCGGCGCGCAGGCTGCTCGATAAAGAGGGAGCGCAGAGCGTGACCATGCGGCGCGTCGCAAGGGCCGTCGGCCTGACGCCGATGGCGATCTACCGGCACTATCCGAATCGCAATGGGTTGCTCAATTCGCTCGCGGACTCAGGGTTCGCCGAACTGGCGGCGAAGTTGGCGAAACTGCGGCGCACGGGCACGGTCGACCGGCAGCTGCTGAAGGTGCTCGACGTCCTTTTGGACCATGCCTTCGACAACCCGCGCCTGTTCGAGCTGATGTTTCTTACGAAACGGGAGGGCGCGCGGCAGTACCCGGATGACTTCACGACGAGGAGGTCGCCGACGGCGAATGTGCCGGCAGATGTGATCGCCCATGCAATGGAGAGGGGCTACCTGCGCAAGGACGATGTATGGGAAATCGTCTTTGAGACGGGCGCGTTGATTCAGGGTCTCCTCATGCTCTACCTGGGAGGACGCATGGCGATGTCATCTTCTGAGTTCCGCGCCTTCTGCCATCGATCGTTGGGGAGGTACTTAAATGGTATTCGGGCTTGATTACCGGCAGGCGGCGGGAACGGTGCTTGGAATCTCCGCGAGTTCCGCCATGTTCTACTTCGGCAACGGCCTCGAACCGTGGTGGCCGCTGATGTGGGTTGCGCCGGCGCCGGTGCTGCTGCTCGCGCTGCGGAGCCGATGGTGGTTGGCGGCGGTCGCGGCAACAGCCACGATTCTGCTCTCCAGTCTGAATATGTGGAGCTACTTCACGAAGACACTGGCTGGTCCGGCTTCTGCTTGGGTGGGTATCTTCTCGGCTGCGGCCCTCGTCTTTGCCGCGGGAGTTCTGCTGTTTCGCGGGCTGGTGTTGCGCGGTGCGCCATGGACCGGGCTTCTCGCTCTGCCGGCACTCTGGGTGACGAGCGAGTATGCGCGTAGCGTGGCGACGCCCCATGGGTCGGCGGGCAGTCTGGCCTACTCGCAGTTGAAATGTCTACCATTTCTGCAGCTGGCTTCGATCACGGGACCGTGGGGGATGAGCTTTGTGTTACTGCTGTTTCCTGCTGCGATTGCGATTGGGCTGCACCTGAGACGGACCTCGCCGAAGCGCGCCCTGCAGGTCGTGGGCGGTGGCGCTGGCGTGATCGCGGCTGTGCTGGCGTTTGGCGCGGCGCGGCTGGCACTCCCGCAGACGCACATGCAGGTGGTTAAGGTGGGGCTGATCGCCTCGGACCAGAAGGTGAATGACACGGTAGCGGATCCAGGCGCCGGAACCGAGCGGCTGTTTCGCGACTATGCGCGTGAAGCGGAGAGGCTCGCGGCCGCTGGTGCTCGGGTCATCGTGATGCCGGAGAAACTTGGAGTGATCCTCGAAGGCAAGGCTGCGGGCACCGATGCGGTGCTGCAGTCGGTTGCTGCTCGGACGGGAGCGACGATGATCGCGGGCGTCGTGCATGTGGACGCTCCAATGAAGTACAACGAGGCCCGGATCTATCTTCCAGACTCACCGGTGCAGCATTACTACAAACAGCACATGCTGCCGCCCTTCGAGTCGAGCCTAAAGCCGGGCACGGTGCTGGCGGTGCTGGCGCGACCGCAGCAGAAGTGGGGCGTGGCGATCTGCAAGGACATGGACTTCGCCACGCCTGCGCGTCTCTACGGCAAGGCCGGTGTAGGACTGATGTTGGTTCCGGCTTGGGACTTCGTGGTGGACGGAAGCTGGCATGGCCACGCCGCGGTGATGCGCGGCGTGGAAGACGGCTTCAGCATCGCGCGTGCGGCGAGGAACGGCCTTCTGATGGTAAGCGACGACCGGGGTCGAATTATTGGCGATGTGAGCAGCAGTTCGGCTCCGTTTGCGACGCTGCTAGTGGACGTGCCGGTGGCGCACCATTGGACGGCCTATCAGTTGTTTGGCGACTCGTTCGCATGGCTTGCGATTGCACTGCTGGTCTTTGCAATCATGCGGTTGGTATGGCTGGGCAGCCCGACACCATCGGCAATATCGACGCTCCGGTGATCTCCGTCTCCGGCACCCTCACGGCGGTCGCCAAAACCATCGTGGACTGCGTCTGCCAGTAAGGGCTCACTATGGAAACCAACGCTCCTGTGTCCGACGCTACCAGACCGGTACCCGCCCCGCCATCCGTTTCGGCAAACAACGTCCACCCATCGCATAATCCTCTTCCTCAGGTGGCGTAGTCCACTCCTTGCGCGAGAGGAATGGTTTTCCCCTCCGGTCTCCCCTACACTGGTCTCGGCATGTCTGTGCTTGTGACGGGCGGTGCTGGCTACGTCGGTAGTCATGTGTCCCAGCGCCTGGCGGCCTCCGGCTTCAGGCCCATCGTCTTTGACAATCTCAGCCGCGGCCATCGCCGCGCGGTCCGTTGGGGTCCGCTGATCGAGGGTGATCTTGCAGACCAATCGCAAATCATCGACGCCATTCGACGTTACAATGTCGAGGCGGTCGTCCATCTGGCGGCCTACGCCTACGTCGGCGAATCTGTTGCCGACCCGGCCTCCTACTATCGCAACAACCTGGCCAACAGCCTGAACCTGCTGGAGGCCATGCGCCGCACCGGCGTCTCGCGCATCGTTTTCTCCTCCACCTGCGCCACCTACGGCGTCCCCCAATCCCCCACCATCGACGAACGCCATCCCCAGGCGCCCGTCAACCCTTACGGCGAGTCGAAGCTCGCGGTGGAGAAGATGCTGCGCTGGTTCGGCGAGGCCTACGGCCTCCGTTGGACCGCACTGCGGTACTTCAACGCCGCAGGCGCGGACCCCAACGGCGAGACCGGAGAATGCCATCACCCGGAAACCCACCTCATCCCTCTCGCCCTCGATGCTGCTTCTCCGGACGGGCCTCCCCTGCGCGTCTTCGGCCTCGATTACGACACCTGCGACGGCTCGGCCGAGCGTGACTACGTCCATGTCTCCGACCTCGCCGAGGCCCACGCCGGCGCCCTCGCCCGCCTCCGCTCCGGCCACCCCAGCATCGCCCTCAACCTCGGCACAGGCCGCGGCGCCACCGTCCTGGAGATCATTCGGGCCGTCGAAGCAGTCGCCGGCCGTCCCCTTGCCTGGGAGGCACATCCCCGCCGCCCCGGCGATCCTCCGTCACTGGTCGCCAACCCCGCCCTGGCCCGCAAAGTCCTGGCTTGGAGTCCGCGCCACTCCTCGCTCCGCGAGATCGTCGCCTCCGCCTGGGCCTGGCGAGATTCAGAACGCCGCCGGATCCTCGCCTCGGCTCACCCCGCCGCGTGAGCGAACGCCAGCACCGACGGCCTCACCAGCTGTTCCCAGTCCTCCGTGTTCATGTGCACCACGTCCCGGTGCGTGCCGGCGTTGAAACTGATCGTCTCTTCCGCCATCAGGAGCCCGTCCACCCACACAGGCATCTCGAACAAAAGACCGTTCCCAAGTGGCGGCATCGCTCCTAGTTCGCACTCAGGAAACAGCTCTTGCAGTTCGTTCTCCGTCGCCAGCCGCAGGTGCCTGCTTCCGAACGCCGCGCGCAACTCATCCAGGTCCACAATCCGGTCTGCCGGCAGGACCGTCATGGCATAGCCGTCCTCGGCGTGTACCACCACCACCTTGGCAAAGCTCCGCGGCGGCAGATGATCCACCCGCGCCGTCTCCCGCGCCGTGTAGGCCAGCGGGTGCTGGTCGTGACGGTAGGAGATCTCTCGCATCTCCAGCAGGGCGATCAATCGGTCAATCGTCTTCATGGCTTCCTCCTCGCCGCGTCCTGGTTGGGGCGGCGAACTCTTGTCTTGTCCGGAGCCGCTCGGTTGCGGCCCGGCGCCGGAGCTTGTGTCCGGATTCTCTCCACCACCCACGTCCGTACAACGTGCGGTTGCGCTCGACGTTCCATCTCTCACTCCTTGTGGATTGCATCTTGAATCTGGATCCCCGGTCAGGTCGCCGCCGGGATGTGCCGCAGCAGGCTTTCCACCTGCTCCAGCCTCTCCCTCAGCGCCTCTCGAAACGTCCTCTTGTCCGTGTGCCGGATCTCAGACAACAGCTCCCGTTGCTTCTGCTCCAACAACTGGGCGATCAGCTCCCACTCTTCCGGGCTGAGAACGTACCCTTCCGTCTCCGTTCCGGCCATACCCACCTCCTGATTGAGGTTCCGGCATTAATTTACTCCCGATCGCCCCGGAATGGAAGGGGGAGTTGGGGCTTCATGGTACACATGAGATATATGGTCCTTCGATGCTTCTGGGCACTGGTGCCGCTCCTCCTGCCGCTCCACGCCCAGGTCAGTTCCGATACCGTCCGTGCCCTCGAGCGAGTTGCAACTTCCTGGATGGAAAAGGAGCACATACCCGCCCTCTCGGTCGCCGTCGGCGTGGGCGATGCCCCTGCCTGGACGGCCGCCTGGGGTTTCACTGACCTCGAGAACTTCGTCCCCGCCACGCCCCGCTCGATGTTCCGCATCGGCTCCATTGCCAAGACCTTCACCGCCGTGGCCGCCCTCCAGCTTGCCGAGGCGGGACGGCTCGACCTCGACGCCGAAGTTCAGGCCTATGTCCCCTCCTTTCCCCACAAGAAATGGCCCATCTCCGTCCGGCAACTGCTCTCCCACCTGGCAGGCATCCGCAACTACCAGGGCGATGAATTCAACAGCACCCGCCACTATCGCTCCATCGAGGAGGCTCTCGCCGTCTTCGCCGCCGACCCCCTCGTCCATCAGCCGGGCTCCGAATACCTCTACACCACCTACGGCGTCAACCTCGCCGGAGCCGCCGTCCAGTCCGCCGCCGGAGTCTCTTACGCCGAGTTGGTTCGCCGCAACATCATCGAGCCCGCCGGAATCAGCTCCATGCGCCCCGACGACGTCTTCGCCGTCATTCCCTACCGCGCCCGGGGTTACCGCCGCAGGGCCGACGGCGCCATCGAAAACTGCGCTCTCCTGGACACCAGCAACAAGCTCCCCGGCGGCGGCTGGGAGGCCACCGCGCACGACCTCGTCCTCTTCGCCCGTGCGCTGTTCAACGGGCGCCTCCTGAAGCCGGATTCCCTCGCTGCCATGTGGACCCCTCAGAAGCTGAACAACGGCAAGCCCACCGGCTACGGCCTCGGCTGGGGCCTCTATCAGCACCAAGGCGTGCTCGTGGCCGAACACAGCGGCACCCAGCCGGGCATCAAGGCCCACCTCCTCGCCGTGCCGCAGCGCCGCATCGCCATAGCCGTGCTCACCAACCTGGAAGATGGCCGGGCCCCGGAAATCGCCCGTGAGATGTTTGCCGCTCTCCCGGAGGGGTCGAAATGAAACTCGCCCTCATCGTGGCTCTGGGCGGCCCTTTGGTTGTCGCTGTCCTCAGTGAACGCACCCGGATTGAATTCAAACCCTACATGGACAAGGCTGACAGCCAGATGCTCGCCCGCGCAGTCTCCGAAGACCGCCTCCCCGCCGGCGCCGGCCTCGCCCCGGTGATCCGGCCCTGGGACGGGAAAGGGCTGCACGAAATCCACGGCGGCCTCATCCACGATTGGATCGGCTCGGTCTTCGTCCCCAACGGCACCGCCGCCGGCGCCGTCGCCGTGCTCCAGGATGTCGACCGTTACAAGGAAATCTATGCGCCCGCCTGTCTGGCAAGCCGCCTCGTGAGCCGCGACGGGAACCGCCTCAAGGCATCCATGCGCGTCGTCAAGAAGAAGGTGATCGAGGTCGTGCTCGATACCGAATACGATGTCGAGTACAAGCGCTTCCCCAACGGCCGCTGGCAGGTCTGGTCCCGCAGCACGCGCATCGCCGAAATCGAAGGCGCCGGCACCCGGTCGGAAAAGGCCAGCCCCCCGGATACCGGGTGGGGCTTCCTCTGGCGCCTCAATACCTACTGGCAGATCGAGGAGCGCGAGGGAGGCGTTTACATGGAATGCCGGGCCATCTCACTCACCCGCGACATCCCCATCGGTCTCGCCTGGATCGTTAAGCCCATGGTCACCAGCCTCCCCCGTGAGTCCCTCGCGGCCACCCTGGAGGACACCCGCCGCGCCGTTGCCGCACGCCCCAAGGCGTAGCACGGCGGGTCTGCTACGTCTTTTTCAGCTTCTTCACCATCAGCAGTTCGTTCTTCCCCCCCGGGCCGATATGGTACTGCACGTCGTCCATGATCTGCCGGATCAGACGTAGTCCCAGCCCGCCGGATCTCCGCTGCCGGATCAGTTCCTCCACCTGCAGCGGTTCCACCAGCGCCGGGTCGAACCCCAGCCCGTTGTCCACGATCTCAAAGCGCAGCGCGTCTTCATCCACCACCGCCCGCACCGTCACCACGCGCGTTGTGTCAGAACCGTATGCATGCTCGATCACGTTGGCGCACGCCTCGTCCACCGCCAGGGCGATGCGCGCTACTTCGTTATCGTCGAAGCCCACCTGTGACCCGATATTCGATACAAAATCCCGGATCAGCGCCAGGTTTTCCGTTGACGAAGGCACCTTCAGCGAAAACGTCCGTTCGAAGGATGGCATGGCTTAGTCCTCCCTCCGCCCACCCTCGGCGAACTTCGCCGCCGCCGCCTCGGTCGTCTCCACGATGTCGAACAGGGCGGGGAAGCCCAACACCTCGAACACCTGGTACACCTTCGGTGGAATGCCGGCCAGCTTGATGTCTCCTCCGGCCTCCCGGATCTCCTCGATGAAGCTCATGAATACGCCCAGCCCGGCCGACGAAATGTAGGTCAGCTTGGAGCACTCCACCACCAGCCGGATCTTCCCGGAGCGCATCTCCTCCTCGATTGCGTTCTCGAAACTGGGCGCCGTGTGAGCGTCCAGATATCCGTCCAGCGCCAGCAGGCGCAACTCGCCTTCGTCTCTTCGTTCAATCTGAAAATGAGTCGCCACGGCTCCCTTTCTCTCCTCAGGTTATGTCATCGGCCCGTCTACCCGCAGCACCACCACCGTCAGATCATCGTGCGGATCGGCCGCCCCTCGAAACTCCTGCGCCGCCGTCAGGATCTCCGCCTTAATCCCCTCGGCGTCCTTCGCGGCGGCTCTCACCACCACCTCTGACAGCCGCTCCTCTCCGAACTGTTCCTTGCTTGCGTTCATGCACTCGGTCAATCCGTCGGAGTACAGCACCAGCACGTCGCCGGGCTTCAGCCTCACCTCCGCCACATCCAGGTTGCGTTCAAACACCGGCCCGGCGGTGAACCCCAGGCCGATCCCGCGCGGCTGCAGGTAACTCACCTCGCCGCCCGGCGCCCGGTAGAGCAGCGGTGGATTGTGCCCCGCCCGAACATGCCTGAACACGCATCCATCTCCGTCCTGCTCCATGCTGAGGGTCCCCAGCGACATCGTCACGAACGTTCGCTTGTGCCCGGCTTCCACCACGTTCCGGTTTATGCGCGTTGCTATCGCCTTCAGATCCGGCGCCCGGTGGCTCGCCGCCGATAGCATGCCCTTGGTGAGTGTCATGTAAAGCGCCGCCTGTACCCCCTTTCCCGATACATCGGCCACGCAAAACCCCCACGTTCCTCCCGGAAAGGCCACAAAGTCGTACAAGTCTCCGCCCACCTCTCGAGCCGGCACGCACGCCGCCGCCAGGCTGCATCCCGGAATCCGCGGCGGCGACTCCGGCAGCAGCCGCTCCTGCGCTCGCCGTGCCACGGAAAACTCCGCCAGCAGACGCTCCCGGTCTGACCGCGCAATGTCGCGCTCCTGCGGCTCCATCGCCGCGGCCACCTCCGCCTCGTCGTGTCTCACGCCGAAGGCCCACAGCGCCGCCGCGGCTACACCCAGTCCGCCCAGCATCCCCGCCGTCTGCCAAGCCTCCGCCGCCATTCCGCTGGTGAGGAACGCCGCCGTGTGAATCGCCCCCCGGAAACCTACCCACACCACCCACATCGCCACCACGCCCGTCCGCTGGTAGAGCATCCAACACCCTGCCAACATCAAGGCTCCGTACAACAGGTTCGTTCCGGCCGAATTGGGGAAGGGAAGAAGCAGCCCCGCCAGCAGCGCTGTTCCCGTCACGGCAAACGCCAACCGCCGCCCCCAACGGTTCGTGATGGTGGCCAGCGTCCAGGGAAGGAAGAAGGCGAACAGCCCGGTCGACCCGACGCCCGTCACCAGCACTCTCAGCAGTTCCAGCCCCGGCGCCCGTTGAAAGAGGAATGACGGCGAGTACAACTCCGCCACCATTCCAGGCCCCAGCGCCAGCCGTCCAGCCACATAGGGAAGCGCGGCCAGCCCGCATCCCGCCACAATGCCAAGCAAAACCTCGCGCCCGATCGCCCGTGCCGGCCGGCCCAGCGTCAATAGCCGCATGGCGCTCCACCGCGCCCGCTCCCCCGCCGGCAGAATCACGTACCCCGCCGCGAACATCCCTCCCGTCGACGTCGCAATCAGTGCGCCCATCAGCAGCGTCTGTATCGCCGCCAGCCACCACGGCGTCTCCGCCGCCAGTTGTCCGAACTGCGCTCCGCTCATCGCGGAGCCGTCCAGGTGCGACAACACCAGTGCCGCCGCCGCTGCTGCCGCAGTCCGCGCTCCGAACCGGATGTGGTCCTTGCGTCGTGTCAGCCCCGCGAAAAACGTCCAGATCGCCAGAATCCCCCCTCCCAGCAGAATCACCACCATCACGACCACCGCCGTCACCTGCACATCTTGCTTTTGCGCCCGGCTCCGGCCCACCAGCCGTTCCGACACCTCGGCGTCGTATCCGGCCCGGACCACCTGACCGCCGCTGGTCACCACTTCGAACCGCCCCAGAATCCCCTGACGTTCCGTCCTCACCCACTCCCAAGCGCTCCGTATCCCTTCCTGCGTGCGCGCCCCGCTGGTTGCCTTTCGGAACTGTCCCGATTCCGCCCCAGTGTACCGCTCCAACTCTCGCTGCCCCAACCGTTCGTCTTCTTGCTCGTCCCGCCGCGCCGCCGTCCTACGGTCTTGCCGTGAATACGACAACGCCCGGCCCTCCGGCGTCAACTTCACCTGCACCTGTACCCCGTCCGGAGCCGCCGCCAGTACCTTCACCTCCATCGAGTTGAAGCTCATCAGAACTGGATCGTTCGGGAACTGGCGCCTGAGCGCCGCCCGCGTCTCGTCCGAACTTGCAGTCACCGCCGTCGTCCACTCCGCAATGTCCACCCCGTAGACTCGAGCCAGGTCTCGCGCCTTCTCCTTCGCCTCGCTCCGCGAGATCCGCGGTTTCCACTCCACCGCCAGGTTGTCGTGCCGCGGGTACAACCATGCGAGCACGCCAATCCCCACCGCGCCGAGCAACGGAATCGCCCACGACGACGCTCTCATGCCACGTCCTCGATCCGCGCCCGCTCCACCGCCTCGTACCGCACCACCACCGCCGTCAAGTCGTCCGCCAAGTCGCGCTGCCGTTTCCCCCCCTTCCCTATGAGCCGCTCCAGCACCAGTTCATGCAGCCGCGCCGCCGTGCTCGACGGCCCTGCGCCGATCCGTCTCAACAAGTCCTGCGGCGTCCCTTCTTCCAGCAGGGTGAGCAATCGTGGAAGCCCGTCCGTGTAAATCAGCACAGAGTCCCCTGGTTGCAGGACCGCTCTTACCGTCTCCAGCGGTTGTCCCGCCCGGTGCGGTTTCGGCGCTACCTCCGTCACGCCGCCATCCCGGGAGAGCACCAGCAGCCGCGGGTAAGCCCCCAACCGCGCCATCTGCAGCACGCCCCCAACCCCGTCCACGGTGAACAGCGCCAGGCTCGTCTCTCCGGACTCGCGCCTCAGGTTCTCTCCCAGCGTCTCCTCCAGCCCCGCCATCGTCGCTTGGATTGACGAGCCCATCGACGCCTCATACATCAGGAACCCCTTGGCCAGCCCGATCGTCAGCGCCGCCGCAAGCCCGTCATTGCCACCCTCGGCCACCACCATCCCGAGCCGGCCTCTGGGCAATTCGAAGAAGTCGTAGTAGTCGCCGCCCATCTCGCGCGCCGGCACGCACGAAGCCGCTATCGACAGCCCCGAGATCTCCGGCATGCGCTGTGGTAGCAGCCGGAGTTGCGCCTCCCTCGCCACACCGAGTTCCGCTTCTAGGCTGAGGCGCTCCGCCAGGTTCCGGGCGTGCGCCGGAGCCACATCTTCCGCCTTCCACCACTTGCCCCGCCACGCCGCCACAGCCATCCCCAGCACTGCAACTCCCGCAATCCACCCCATCATCGACAGATTCCCGCGCAGGAACGGCGTCAAAACGGCCAACTCCCCCACCAAGGTCAGGAATCCGAATGTCGCGGCCCCCGCCACGCCCGCCAGATAATCCAGCGCGAAAAACGGCCCCAGCATTGCTCCCACCAGGCATACCGCTCCCAGCCAGTAGTACGGAGAGGTCAGCTCAAGCGGCGCCGCCAGGTTTCCTACCGTCAACGCCACCACCACCAGGCCTGCTCTCTGCAGCGCCTTCGACTTCACGTGCCGCCCAAAGAAGGTAATCGGAGCCAGCAGCCCCAGTACGCTGTTGAAGAGCGTCAGGATCGGCAGGTTGAACAGCAGCACGAACACCGGGTAGCGGCTGTAGGCCAGCCCTAGCGACTGCGACGGCATCGGCATACTCTCGGCTCGCAGCAGCGCCTGCCCGCAGCCGGATAGACAGTACACCCAGCACGCCAATGCCACCCCGCCCACCACCGCCGCCCCGGCGTTGCGCGAGAACAGCCTTCCCGCCAGCAACGCATCGAGCGACCTCAGCTTCCCCTTGTATCTCTCCCGCACCTCGCCTTCTCCCGCCCCGTACCCTACACCCAGCAACAAGCCTTGCACGCCGAACAACAACAGGGTCAGCAGCACCAGCAGCCAAAACTGCGGCCCGTGCAACTGCTCCGGCTTCAGTTGCCCAGCCGTGGCAAACGGGTCCGAAGCCAGCAAGGCTGCCCCAAACCCCACCAGCCCGGCGCCCAGCAGCAGGGACCGCCCATGCGGCGCCTCCTTCTCGCGCGCCCGCCTCGCATACCGGTAGCACGCATAGATCACCAGCAACGCGATCAGTATGCCCCGCACTGAATTCGAGAATTGGCGCTTCTCCTGGAGCGGAACCAATACCCGGCTCCGGAACGACTCCGCCAGAACCGCCTCCGTCTCTGCACCCACCAAGGTCGTACCGCTCACGTCGACCCGCACGATGTACTCCAATTCGGGCAACCGCCGCGGCAGCGCCCGCCACGTGAACCGCCGCGCCCCTGGTACCTCCGCCTCCTGAGTAATCGAAACCTCCGGTTCCCCTAGCCGTTCCAGCGCGATGTCGCCCAAGATCTCGCTGAGCGCGTTCTCCGCAACCTCCCGCGCGCTCTCCTCTGATGCCTCCTGCCGGTCCGTGAGGAAGCCCCTCCCGCCTGCCTTATACGCCGTCACGTTTCCAGCCGGACCCATCGATACGCTGCACCATTGCCTGCCGTCCGGCGCCGCCAGCAGCGCCGTTGCGACCATCGACGGGGCCAGCAGCCGCGGCCCTGCCGTTGCAGCCAGCCCCTTCCCCTGGAAGTACCGATCCAGGTCTGAACGCGGAGCCAGCCGCACTACCTCCGTCCAACCCTCGGTCGTCAGCCCGTATTTTGTGGCGGCCTTCCGCGCTGTCGCGAGAGCCGCTTCCCGCCCCATCTCGATCCGCCACTCGCGCCGCGCCTCGTGTCGCTGCTGCAGCCACACGCCGGCCGCCAGCGCCAGCGGGGCTCCCAACAGCGCCGCCGCCCACAGCCGTTTCCGCGCAGCGCTGGCACGGGAGCCTGCAAATGGTCCTGCGATCGATTTGATCCATTTCATGGTCGCTATGCCTGCCGCTTCACCACCATCACCGTAATATCATCAAATTGCGCCGCACCCTCCACAAATTCGTCGATCGCCTGAAATACCGCGTCCTGAATCGCGGCCGCCGGAAGCCCGGCGTTCCGCCGCAGCACCTCCACCGCCCGCTCTACACCGAACTCCCTCTCGTCCGCCGTGCATGCGTCGGTGACCCCGTCGGAATACAGCATCAGCGTGTCGCCCTCCCCCATGGCGAACTCCTTTACTTCAAACTCCCGCTTCGGAAACAGACCCACCGGCAGCCCCGTCGTCGTCAGCATCTCCACCTCGCCCGACGCCCGTAGCAGAATCCCGTCGCAGTGCCCGCCATTGACGTACTCGCACCGCCCCGTCGCCCCCTCATACCGCACGAAAATCGCCGTCGCGTACTTGTTCCCCGGCGTCGATGCATAGAGAAGATCGTTGGTCCGCCCCGACAGCTCCGCCAGCGCCGGATGCGCCGATAGCAACGCTCGCAGCGTCGCCTGGATGTTTGCCATCAGCAGAGAAGCCGAAATCCCCTTGCCCGATATGTCCGCCACGCACAGCAGGTGTGCCCCCTCGGCGGACTCCTCCCCCACCGGCAGAACATCATAGTAATCACCGCCCACCTGCTTGGCCTGCCGGTTCCGCGCCGCGATATCGGTCCCCGCCAACGCCGGCATCGACTTCGGAAACAGATCCTGCTGGATCGCCGCTGCCAGCGCCAACTCTTTCTCCAACTGCTGCCGGTACAACGTGTCCCGGAAATGCCAGGCGTTGTCCAGCGCCACCGACGCCTGCCCCACCATCCCCATCCCGAAATCCAGATCCGCCGGTGAATAGCCCGCATCGCCCGGCCGCGGTCCAAGCGCCACCAGTCCCGTCGTGCTCTCTCCGGACCGGATCGGGAACACCACCCACTCGCCCGTCTCCACCGGCGCGTCGCTCTCCCCCAGCGCTGCCGCCATCTGCGACAGTTGCTCCCCCGTCACTCCCTTCACCCTCGTAATCGGCTCCTGCCCCGGTTTCCACGTGTGCAGAGCGTGCTTCCTGACCGCCCAGCGCCCACTCAGCGTCAGCATCAGCAGGGAGGCCACCCCCTCCGGATCGATCGTCCCCGCCAGCCCCCGTACCATGTCCAGCAGCGCCCGCAGCTCCTGGATCTTCGTGTCCAGCGTCCGGTTCGCCCGCACCACCCCGTCGTGCGCCCGCGCATTCGCTATCGATGCCGAGGCCAGCGACAACAATGCGTCCAGGAAGCTTTGCTCCCCTTCGTCAAGCCCGCCCCGCGCAGGTTCCCCGATTGCCACCAGCCCCAGCGGCTCGGCTTGGTCCCCGATCCACCGGCTGTATGGCAGGCCCATCGCCGCCGCATCGTCCACCGCAAACGCCGCGCCCGCCTTCAACCCCGGCAGTCCTCGCACAATCGCCACCCGCATCGCGCCGCCTTCGGCCGCTCGCAGCGCGATCACCGCTCGCGTCACCAGCAGCCGCCCCATCACCGTGCGCATCAGGTGCCGGAGCTGATCGTCCAACTCCAGCGACGAACTCAGTAGCTTGGCCGACTCCAGCAGGCTCTCCAGACGCGACGCGTCCAGCCTGCCCTCAAATCCTCGTGAGTCCATTAACGTGAGCATAGCGCAGTGCCGCATTTCGACACGGCGCCCTGGCTGGTTGGACCGCGCGCGCCGGCAAGCTCTCCAGCCGCCCCGCTTGTGGCTCCGGCCCTCAACTGGGCTGGCCTACCGCCCGCTCCACCTCGTCCACGCCTCCATGAAATCCTTCCCCCTGAAACGCAGCGTCCGCGGCCCAATCCGCTCCACGCCCGCTCCCAGCGTCGCTTCCGGCGATGGCGTACTCCGCGTCGTCAGCTCCATCGTGATCTCCACCGCGCCTTCCACCTTGTATGGCCGGATCGATGCGCGCTTCTTCCACGCCTCCATCGCCCTCTGCTCGATCATCGACTGCGCCGCGCTCGCCGACAGCGACATGCACCCGTAGTACCCCAGCGACTCCTTCACCACAGCCGTCTCCGCCTCCGGCACAATCGCCCGCAGATCCTCCGCCGCGGCCTGGTCGCCGCTCAGCAGGATCACCGGCACGCCGAACCACCCCGCCAGCGCCGTCCTGGTCTCGATCTCTCCCACTTCCTTCCCGTTCATCGTCAGCTTCTGGATCCCCAGCGAGCTGTAACTGTGTGCCATCACTGCCCGCTCCCGGTTCGCCCGCGCGTGCTGGCCCACGAACGCCACCGCCCCGAACCCCCGGTCCAGCAGCATCTTGGGCCCCAGTGAGCCGATAATCAGCTTCGCAGCCTGGTTGATTGTCGCCACCGACAGCGTGCGGCTCCCGTCGTGGCCGTCCCATACCACCACTTCCTTCGCCCCGCCCCGCAGGAATCCACTCACTGCCGCATTGACCTCCCCGGTCAGCAGCTTTTGCAACTCCGCGTTGGTAGGCTCGGTCTGCTCTTGCCGGCAGATCCCCGCCACCCCCTCGGCGTCCGTGATGATCAGGACAGAGTCCTTCGTCTGCGCATTCAGCGCGACGCATGCCAAAAGAAGAAGCCATGTGCGATGCATGGCATTGAATCTACCACCCATCCTTGACCCGCGCCACCGGGCCAGCGGTGCATCCGTGCTCGTCCAGTTTCAGCAGAAGGCTGTAAGTCGCATAGCTGGTCGGTCCTCCGTGCGGCCAAGGCAGCCACCAGATCCACCACCCGTCGGCGTTGCGCTCCAGGCGGGTGTCGATGCGGCGGGGCGGGCACCCGGGGCTGGCGACATTCACGCTGCCGACGCGCCCGCCCCACCCCGCCGCCCAATGCGAGATCCCGTCGAAGCACTCCTGCCATTCACGCGCCGCCGCCGCACCCGAACCTCCTGACCCTGCCATCTCCCCGCACCGCGCGAATTCCCCGTCAAACCGCAGATTGCCCGCTACGTCAAGCTGCGCCCGAGCCAGTGGCTTCCCCTGGTCGTCGTGGAACACCAGGCCGATCGGACTGCTACGCGCGGCGGGCTCGCCCGGCCGCGCCGGAATGGCCAGCACCTGCATCCATGCCTGTGTCTGTGTCTTCCAGTAGCCGATCGCCGCCAGACCGATGAACAGGACCAGCACGCCCGCCAGCGTCCGCCGCACGATCATTCATCACCTCCAGTTGGGCGTCAGTTCCCGCGCCCGAGGGTGGCGCGAAAGCGCCGGCGCTTCCGGCAAAAGCCGGGCAAGCGGAACGCGGCATCGGCAGCCGCTGCTCCGCTTGCGCCGGCCCGGCGTCTACCGTCCATGCAGAGCATCGCCCAACAAGGGCGGGAGCAATGCGCTCTGCTGGCACAGCCGTGGCAGCGCCGGAAAGTGGTTGACTCGCCGCGGGGCAGGCTTGAGTTCTGGCCGTGCCCGATCATCCCGATCCGTTCTTTCCCGCCAGCTCGAGCGCCCGCGACGCCAGCCGCCGCAGGTGCGCCAGCGTAGTCGCCGGACTCGTCACGACGATCCTCAAGTGCCGTCTGCCCCCCACCATGGCGGTGGAGAGATGGAAGTCGCCCTCAGCCAGCAGTCTGTCGCGCACCCTCAGCTGCGTCGCGTCGTCGCCGGGTACCCGGAAGCACAGGATGTTCGACTGCGGTTCCACCGGGCACGCCACGCCGGGAATCTCGCAATACGCCTGGTACGCCTTCTGCGTGACCTCAATTAGCCCGTCCACATACTCAACCACCCCCGCCTCCCCCATCGCCGCCAGCACCGTGAACAGCCGCAGGCCGAGCGCCGCTTTCGTGCACTCCACCGTACGGTGGATGGAATCGAAACCCGGCTGCTGCTTGTCGTGGAAGAGGTAGCTCGCGTCCTGCTGAAACGCCGCATCGAGAGTGCGCGCGTCTCTGACCAGCAACGCGGTGCAGAGCCCCGGCGTCCGCAACAGCTTGTGCGCGTCCCATGTCAGCGAGTCCGCCAGTTCCACCCCGTCCAGCCGCCCGCGGTGCTTCTGGCTCAGCAATGCGCTTGCCCCGTGTGCGCCGTCCACGTGCAGCCAAAGCCCGTGCCGGCGGCACACCGCCGCCACCTCTCTCAATGGCTCGAATTGGCCCGCTGCCGTACTGCACGCGTTGGCCACCACTGCAAATGGCCGCTTCCCGGCCGAGTGCGACCTCTCCAATGCCTGTCCAATTCCCTCTTCCAGCGCCAGCCCGGAGGCGCCCGCCGGGTAGGTGTAGATGTTCTCTTCTCCAATCCCCATGATGCCCGCCGCCCTGGTGATGGAATAGTGGCAATCCTCCGAGGCCAGCAACCCCAACTCCCCGCTGTTGCCCTTCTTCCAGGCGTCCGGAACCGAACTGCTGCGCGCCGCCACCAGTGCCGTCAAGTTCGCCAGCGAACCCCCGTGCGTCAGCACCCCGCCCGCATCCGGGCTCTTCCATCCCACCTTGCCCAGCAGCCAGTCGATCATGAACGCCTCGATGCTCGCCGCCGCCGGTCCCATCTCGTAGATGGCCATGGGGTTGTTCGTGAAACCCTCAACCAGCGTCGCTAGCGCCGCCGCCGGGTGCGGCACAGCCACCTGGTGGGCCAGGCTGCCCGGATGGTGCAGCCGGACCGTCAGACTGAGATAGCGCCGGATGAACTCCGCAAAGGCCCCGCCGGCCAGGTTGCCCTTCTTGAGGAGCGCTTCCAGGTCCAGCTCCCTGATGATCTCCCGCGTGGGGAGTTGGTTCACGACGGGCGGCTCACCGGAAGCCGACTCCCGGTGGTACTGCTCCAACTCCGCGTAAACAAGGTGCACGCTCTCTAGAAAACTCATTCCTCAGCCCTTCACTAATGGCCCCCCAGCGCCGCCGCCACCTTCACTGCAGCCTGCGCGTCCAGCACCTTGAAGCCGTCCCGCTCCGAGCCCGTCCGGGCGATGAGATCCCGGATCTGCTGCGGCGCCAACGAGGGGTTCGCTGACTTCATCAATGCGATTACCCCGGCTACCACCGGCGGCGCATTCGAAAAGCCCCAACCATCCTGAAAATTGGAGTCCAGGTCGTACGGCCACGTGTATACATCCCGCGCCGCTTCCGGCTTCAGCGGATGCGCGGGAGCAGATACGATGCCTGTGTGGACTATCCTCGCGTCGCATTCGCCCGCGGCGCATGGCCGGGCCTTTTGGCCCGCCTCCGCGATGCCCTCCGGATGCACATCGACAAAGATCGTGCCTCGCTGTTCCGCGTAGTCGATCGCCGCCTGCAGCTCCGGCGTCTGCCGCACGGGCCCCATCGAGCTGCTCACCGCCGCCGCCCCGTGATCGGCCGCGTACTTGATGCCTTGGATCAGAAAATCCTGATATCCCCGATGCTTCAGGCTTCGCGCGTTGATCGGAATGATCGCCGTCTTCGGCGCCACTTGGTGGACCAGGTCAGCCATCCATCCTCCATGCCACGGCTTCATCGCCCCTATCGTCTCGTCCGGCACCACCGATGACGCATGGACGAACATGCCGGCCGTCTCGGAGTGCATATCGAACTGCCAGTCGACCACCGCCACCGTGGCGCCCTTGCCCTCGCTCAACGCCCAGGCCCGGTCGATTCCCGAGTACCGGATGATGTCCGATCTCGTGTCCCGGGGAGGATACTTCTTCCGCGAGCACCCGCTCGCTGTCACCAGCAACAAAATCGCAATGAGTGCGGAGAGATACTTCATATCAAAGCCACTTCAGTCTTCTACGTGCCGGGCGGGTTTCCCGTTTCTACCGCACACCGCCAATTGAGGTAACAATTCGCGGTATCGCAGGGGCCGCCGGACGCCACCCTCATTCCGGCCGCAGCGCTGGCGCAATGCGCATCGCGCGCCTGGAAAATCTTCTATCTTTCGCACGCGATCCCATGCGGAGCTAAGCGCCGTTTTCCAGCGCCCTCGCGCCCCGTCGAGTCATGCACGTGCTCGTCGCCTTGGCAATCAGCCGCCCCCCCTCATCGGTGATGGTGCATTCCGTCATGCCGATGCTCCGTCCTCTCTGGACTACAGCCGCCTCCGCGATCAGCGTCGCCCGCTGAACCGCGCGCAGAAAGTTGATCTTCAACTCCAGCGTTGCGAACTCCTCGCCCTCCTCGAGCGTGGCCCCGTAAGCCAGACCCATCGCCGTATCGGCTATTGCGCACAGCGCGCCTCCGTGAACTGTCCCCATCGGGTTGGCGTGCTGTTCGCCGGCGTCCAGTTCGACGCGCGCCCGGCCGGCCTCCAGCACCGTCACCCGGTAGCCCACCAGCCCTGCAAACGGCATGGCGGGGCGCTCGCCTGACATCACCTCCTGTATCCTTTCGAGAAACGTCATCCGCCGCACCCGCATTCGGTACGGCCGCCATTCCCGCGCCACATCGAAGCGACTACCAGTTGGGCGCAGCCCACGCCGGACTCCACTGAGATCGCATCCGTCGCGCAGTTCATGCCGCACGCGCCGCATTCCATGCAGTCGCCCAAGTTCACGATCTCAGCCTTCTTCTGCACCATCGCGAATACGCCGTGCGGGCAAACCTCCACGCAGCGGCCGCAGCCGTTGCACAAATCGGAAGCCATCATGAGCGAATGCCCGTTCAATAAGTACTTCATCTGATTCCGCTCCTAAATGAATGCTCCAGCCACGCGGAGAATCGCGCCCGCCACGGCCGCGATCAGGATGCATGGCAACGCCCAGCGGACCTCCATCCGGACGCCCGCCAGTGTCGTGAACGTTGTCGCGCCCGTGAACGCCATACCCATATAGCTGGTAATCGCCAGGATCAGCAGCGACACCCCCATTCCTGTAGCAGGGTCAAGCGGCTGCAGCCACAGCACCGCCGCCGCCAGGCACAGTCCCAACAATGCTCCCTTGACCGCAAACACCCTGGATGGGATCCACGGCAGTAGCAGCGGCACCAGCACCCCGCCCGTCAGAATGGCCGCAACGAACGGCGCCATGTCGGCCACCAGCCCCGTCGTCAAACGGCGGTGCTCCACCAGTTCGAGTAAGGCCAGAACCGCCAGAATCGCCCCAGCGGGCTTCAACGAGCCGACAACCTCCATCGGCGCCACCGCCAGCCGCTCCTTCCAGGTGAACGTTACCCTGCGCATCGCTTCTGTGGCCTTCATTCCGGAGGCTAGATAGGCCGGAATGTCGCTCGCCCGCACCGGGCCGTAGTGAACGGAGAAGCCGGTCGCGCGGCTCACCTCATGCGCGGCGACTCCCACCGCCCCCAGTTGCGGCACCACCAGTGTCCGGTGCCGGACCACCTTCGCCAGTCCCGTGGCCTGTACGCGCGCGATGAGCTCCGCCGTCCCGAACGTTCCCTTGCCCGCCGCGCACCACACGTTCACTCCCTTGGTATCCAACACCAGCAGCCAGACGTTTAAGCCGTGCAGAGCGCGCCGCACTACGTCCACCGTCAGTTTGTAATTTGCCGTCACCAGCACCTTGGATTCGGCGTCCGGTCTCCCGATCCGGTAGAGCCCCGGCTCGATCATGTAGCTCATGCGGCGATAGCCCCACCGCACTCCCCACGCACCTGCGACGTCGCGCCAGGTGAGTGTAGTACCCAAGTCACGAATTGTCTGCGCGGCTGCTGGCTTGGCCTGTGAACAGTTCGTCTGAGGCTTGCCGTTGCGTCCGCAACCCGACTCGCTCATTTCGCTCTCTCCTTGCTTGGCTTGGTTGACTTGGCTCGCGCAGCCCGCCTGGGAGTCGCCACCGGCGCCTCGCAGCAGGATGCAGGGCTTTCCTTCTCGCGGCGGCGGGCACGCATCCCATGCGCCAGCAGATGCACGGCTCGCACGACGCAGCGCTGGTCCTTCTCCCTCAGGCGGAGGAAAAGCCCGTCGTAGTAGCGGTTGCACATCTCGTCGATCCGTCCCACCCGCTCCACTCCGGCGGCCGTCAGGACCAAACGTACGGACCGGCGATCCGCCGGGTCTTCCGTGCGTTGCACCAGCCCCGCTTTCACCAGTCCATCCACGGTCCTGCTCAGCGTGCTCGTGTCCAGGTCCACCGCCTCCGCCAGTCCGCGCAGCGATTGCTCTCCAAACGAGAGCTCCATCAACGCGTGACACTGCGCCAGCGTCACCCCGCAGCACGCCGTCTCTCCTTCGAGTTGGCGCATCAGCTCCCGCTCGAGCACCCGAAGGTCCCGGCGGAACTCCTTGACGTCGGCGATCAGTACTGCCCCTTGCAATTGTTGCATGATGCAATTATTGTATGCCTCAACCAGGAACGCGTCAAGCCCCTTCTGCGCCGTCCGCTCCGGAACCCGCGCCCCCCTTTTCTCAGCGCACGCTTCCTGCCTTATTGGACCCACCCCCGCCTTCAAACGAACGTGGCGTCACGATCAGGTACGCTGGAGGCGTTGCCGGCGGCTTATGGCATGAGTATTTCTGGAACTGAACTCCGCGATGCGGTCGCCCAAGGCGTCGCAGCCAGCGGCGAAGCGCTAATTGTCGATCTTGCCGGCGGCAGAACCATCGCCGTGCCGCTATCCTGGTTCCCTCGTCTGGCGCACGGATCACCAGCCGAACGCGCCAACTGGC
>JACRKW010000235.1:18813-33856 GCA_016215215.1 Acidobacteriota bacterium | reverse complement strand
GTGGCACTGCGCACAGTTCTGCGAGAAACCAGCCGCAGGGTGGTTCGGATTCGTCGTCTGCTGGTACTTCGGCAGGTGGCAGCCTTCGCAGGCCGTCGGCGTGCCCACGAACTTGTTGCCTACGTGACAGAGACCGCACTGCACTGTGGTGTGCTTGCCGGTCAGCGCGAACTTGGTCTGCGTGCTGTGGTCGAACTTCGCTCCCAGCCACTGCGCTGTTGTATGGCACGTCGCGCAAGCCTGCGGGAACCCGGCCGTGACGTGGTTCGGGTTCGTCGTCTTGTTGAAGTCCGGCAGATGGCACCCCTCGCAAGACGCGGGCGTGCCTGCGTACTTGTTGCCTACGTGGCACAGGAGGCAATCTACGCTCGCGTGCTTCCCGGTCAGTGGAAACTTCGTCGCCACGGAGTGGTCGAACGTGGTGCGCTTCCACTGCACCGTGACGTGGCATTGCTGGCAGTCCTTCCCGAAGCCTGCTGAGGGGTGATTCGGATCCGTCGACTTGGTGAACTCGGGCAAGTGGCAGCCTTCGCATGCCTGCGGAGTCCCGGCGAAACGGCCGCCCAAGTGGCACAATCCACACTGAGCCTGGACGTGCTTGCCCGTCAGGGCGAACTTGGTCTGCGCGGTGTGATCGAACCTCGCGCCCTTCCACGTGTCTGTCGTGTGACACACCTTGCAGTCGGTGGGGAAGCCGGAGGTAACGTGATTTGGATTCGTCGCCTTATTGAAGTCAGTCAGATGGCAGCCTTCGCACGACTGCGCGGTGCCCGCAAACCGGCCGCCTACGTGGCAGGCAACGCACTGTATCGTCACGTGAGCGCCGGTGAGCGGAAACTTCGTCAGAGCGCCGTGATCGTACTTGGCGCCCTTCCACGCAGCCGTCGTGTGGCATTGCTGGCATTCGCGCGAGAAGCCCGCGGCCGAATGCGCCGGATTGGTGGTCTTACTGTAATCCGCCAGGTGGCACCCTTCGCAGGATTGCGTGGTGCCTGCGAAGTTGCCGCCGGTGTGGCATAGAGCACACTGGACGTTTGAGTGAGCACCGGTGAGCGGGAACTTCGTCTGTGTGCCGTGGTCGAACTTGGCCCCTTTCCATTGAGAGGTCACGTGGCAGAGTTGGCAATCCCTCGGAAACCCGGAGGAAACATGATTCGGATTGGCGGCCTGATTGAAGGCCTGCGTATGGCAGCCCTCGCAAGCCTGGGGCGTTCCCGTAAACCGGCCTGAGGTGTGACAACTGGCGCATTCCACCTGGATGTGAGCCCCAGTGAGCTTGAAGCGCGAAAGCGCGTGATCGAACTTCGCGCCTTTCCACTGCGCAGTGACGTGGCACTGTGCGCAATCTCGTGGGAAGTTGGACGCAACGTGCCCGGGATTGGTGGTCTTGTTGAACGCTTCCAGGTGGCATCCCTCGCAGGCCTGCGGTGTGCCGGCGAATCGTCCGGCGAGGTGGCAGGCGTTGCACTGCACGCTAGTGTGCGCCCCTGTGAGCGCAAAACTCGAACGCGAGGAGTGATCAAAAGTCGCGCCCTTCCACTGTGAAGTGGTGTGGCACTGCATGCAGTCCTTGGGAAATCCCGCCGCTGCATGGTCGGGGTTACGCGCGGTTGAAAACTGCGCCGCATGACAACTGAAGCACTCCATCGGCGTCCCCGTGAACCTGTTTCCGACGTGGCACAGCCGGCATTCCACGCGGGCATGAGCGCCGGTCAAGGCGAACCGCGTCGTTCCGTGATCGAACCTGGCCCCGGCCCAGGAGTCCATGGAGTGGCACTGGCTGCATTGCAGCGGCAACTTGGACGCACCGTGCGGCGGCGCCTGCGTCCTCTGGTAGTCGTTGATGTGACAGGCCGCACACTCGGTGGATAGGCCCTGGTACACTCCCGTGGCCGCGCTCTTGTGACAACTCTCGCAAGGCGTCGAAGCGTGCGCGCCGATCAACGGAAAGCGGTTGAAGTGCTCGCGCGTCTGCCGCACTTCCGTTCTCCAGCCCTTCACCGTGTGGCACTGCTGACACTGAGCTCCGAACTGGCGCCGGTGAACGTCGGCGTGGCAGGCCGCACAGTCGTGCGCCGCGTTACGGAATACAGCATCCAGGTGGCATCCGCTGCATGCCACGCCCTCGTGCATCCCTCGTAGCGGGTAGTTGGTCTGCGTGTTGTGATTGAATTCCGGCTGTGGCCGGATGGGCCGCCAGCGCGAAGCCGTGTGGCAGCTCTCGCAGGCCACCTTCAGAGGTCCGTGCGGGTTGCTGGTTCGCCGCATAGGTTGGATCTGTGCGTCCAGTGGAGCGCAGGCAAATAGAAGGAGAGTCGCTTTGATCCAGTGATGTCTCATCGGTGGCACTCCTGGCACTGCCGCGGTGTGCCCTTGTAGACGATCACCGTACGGCCTCCGGCCACGCTCCGTCTGGCGTGACACATTCTGCATGGCACCCGTTCGTGCGCTCCTGCCAGGGAGAACGTCGAGTGCTTCTTGTGGTCGAATTCCGTCGGCCGCCAGTTGGTCACCGTGTGGCAACGCACACAATCCGGCTGGTTGCCGGTCATGCCCTGGAACTGGCCGTCGTGCACATCCGCGTGGCACGCGCCACACTGATCGGTGGTTCCTCGGAATGAAACCAGCGTCCGCGATCCCAGCACCGCCGGCTTGTGACATCCCGTGCACGCCGCACTCCGATGACGTCCCAACAGCGGGAAGCGGGTGGAACTATGGTCGAAAGAACCTGTTTCCTTCCACGACCTCACCGTGTGGCACGATTCGCAGGATTGCTTCACCGCAGCCACCTGCACCATTCCATTCGCTGGCCGGTGCGGATCCTCGTGACAGTCCACACAGCCCGTCGACGCGAAACGAAATCGCCGGGCCTCCACTGCGGGAGTGTTGCGATGGCAGTCCGAGCACGGTATCGCCGCGTGGGCGCCGCCAAGCGCAAACTTGCCGCGCCTGTGATCGGCCAGCGCGAATCGCGCCGATTTCCAGCCCGTCTCCACATGACACCGTTCGCAGCGATCCTCGTACGGCAAGGCCGCAAACTGCCCCGAGTGACGGTCCTTGTGGCACTCCCGGCAGGAACCGAACCCCGGATGGTAATTCACCGTCTCGGCCTTGCCTGGATGGCACTTGCCGCACTCCACCTTCATATGTAGACCGGCCAGCGGATAACGCGTGGCCGCATGTTCCTTCACCGCGAATCGCGCCGGTTTGAAGCCCGTCTCCGTGTGGCACGCACCACATTCCCCCCCATCCCTGGCGGCAAACTGGCCTTTGTGCTTGTCCTGGTGGCAATCGAGACACCGCTCATGCGCCACCACCGTGCGGAAGTTCTCACTCTTGTGACACTTCCTGCACTGCACCTGCGCGTGCCGCCCCACCAGAGGGTACTTCGTCTTTGCGTGGTCGAATCCGCCCGCCTGGCGCACGTGCTTCCAACCCTCTGTCGTGTGGCACTTTTCGCAGTCGGCCGCAAACGAACCGCCGTGCGGATCCTTGTGGCACGCCTTACAGGTTTCGAAAAAGCCGAAGTTCTTGTACTTGACATAGGCCCCGGCGAAGGCGGGGCGCTGGTGGCACTTCTCGCACGGTACCTTCTGATGGCCGCCTGTCAGCTGGAATTCGGACCGGTCGTGCGAAAACGCCGCAGCCGGCTTCCAGGCCTCCAGCGTGTGGCACTTCGTGCAATCCACACCCAGGTCGCCGTGGTGCTCATCTCGGTGGCAGCTCCCGCACTTCTGGTTCAACCCCATGTAGGTCTTCGACAAATCCGTCCGCTTTAGCACGGCCCGGTCTTCAGGCGAGATGTTTTTGGCCGCGTGGCACTGCTCACACTTGGCACGCGCGTGTTTGCCTTCCAGCAGCCACCCAGCATCCTTGGCGTGATCAAAGGGTTCCTTTGGGGTGCGCCAGCGCACGAGCTGGTGCTTCCGCCCGTTGTGTTCCGCATGGCACCGAGCGCAGTCGGCCGATGCCTGGGCCACCGCGCCACGCACCACCTTGGCGTGGTAGCCCCTCTTCGCCTCGAGCCGGAGGCGGATTTCCTCATGACAATGCAGGCACTTCAGTTGCGCGTTCCGCGTACCGAACTCGTGACACGACGCGCACTTCAGCGGACTGTCGAGATCTGCGTGGGCTTTGGCCAGTTCTCCCGGCGACATCTGCGCGCGAGCCACCGCCGCGCCGAGTGTAAGTACCACCGCGGCGAGTTGAGTTACCCGTCCTCTCGTCGTGCCTTGAAAGATCATCGACCCAATCGCCCCAACTCGTGGGGTCTGCATCCTCACTTGTCTAATCGGAGGTATACGCCAGAGGTTTAGTCGCCCTCCGGGTGTTGCTCCTTAGGTCTTCCAGCCATTTGCACCCTATTCGCCCACGCCAAAACTACCGTGTGCCTCTGTCTCGCCGCGTGACCAACGTCCCTGGAGGCGGCGTACACCCTGTGGCGGCCGGAAAAAACGTCCGGCACGGTAATTGTTCCCAGCAAAAAGTACACGAACTGCGCTCCCCGTCACCACTTGCGGATGACTGGTCCGTTCACTGCACGCCGCGTACCATATCGGCCAGCACGCTCAGCCAGCCGGCGCGCACAACTCACCGGCCCGCCGCACGATCGCACGCCCGTGCTGGCGGCGCAGCCGGTCGACGATGGATGCAAGCCGCATGCCGTGCTCGCGGTCCGGGCTGGCGCTGAACAGGTCGAGTTGGGCGGAGGGACGGTACACGCGTCCCGCTTTGAGTGTCATGGCGCGGATGCGCACCCGGCGGCTCCAGGCCACCTCAAGAAGGCCTGGCAGGAGATGAAAGATGTCGGATTCAAGAGCCGTGGGCTCGCTCAGGTCGGCCGTGTGCCGTGACTCTTCCCGGTCGGTGTAGCACAACTCCAGCGACACGCGCCTCACTTCGGCCCCGCCTGCGCGCACCTGGGTCATCAGTGCCTCCAGCATGCGCCGGAGTTGCGCGAGCAGGACGGGCTCCTCCCAAACATCGTTAGGAAACTCGACGTACTCCACCCATCCCGGTTCGGCGGCCCGCTTGCGCCCCACCGGCTCCTCTGAAACGCCTTGCGCGCGGCGAACCAGCGGCAGAGCGGAGCGGCCCAATACGGTGGAGAGCGCATCAACCGGCGCGGCGGCAAACTGGCCAATCGTCCGTAAACCGGCGACCTGCAACGCCTCCAACGCGCCGCCCTCAATGCCAGGTAGCGCCCGCAGCGGCAGCGGCGCCAGAAACGCGCGTTCCGCACCCGGCGGCACCGTCACCTGGCCGTCCGGCTTGCGCATGCGGGCGGCGATGCGCGCCACCAGCTTGTTGGTCGCTAAGCCCGTGGAGATGGACACCCGCAGCCACTCGTGAACCGTCGCCCGGATGCCGGCGATGACACGGCCGGCGTCCTGTCCGTTCATCCGTTCGGCGCCCGTCAGGTCCAGCCACGCCGCGCCCACCTGGGCCGGCTCCACCAGGGGCGTGGTCTGGCGGCATAGCGCCAGAATCTGATCAAAAAACCGCTCGTAGAGGTCGTAGTGGGCCGGCAGCACCACCAGTGCCGGCGCGGCGCGGCGCGCCTTGCCCATCGGCCATCCGGGCCGGATCCCCAGCCGCCGCGCCTCGGCGCTGGCCGACAGAACAAGGCCCCGCCGCTC
Organism: Acidobacteriota bacterium; assembly: GCA_016215215.1. GTDB lineage: Bacteria > Acidobacteriota > Terriglobia > Bryobacterales > Bryobacteraceae > Paludibaculum. The sequence goes on along the minus strand of JACRKW010000235.1, from coordinate 28,217 downwards.
GCCGCCTACCACCAAAGGACGACCCCGCAGCCTGCGGTCGGCCGCCTGTTCGATCGAGGCGAAAAAGCGGTCGCCGTCCCAGTGGACCACGGTGCGCATGGCTTACCTTCTAGTGTAAAGTCTTACACTAAACAGGCAGAAGCGCAAGGACTGCAGCATCTCCGCCATTGGATACTGGAAGGATGTTGAACTGCCAACGCGCCGAGGACCTGATCCGCCGCTGCGCCGCGCTGAAGGTCCTGGTGGCCGGCGACCTGATGCTTGACGAGTTCGTCTGGGGCAACGTCAGCCGCATCTCCCCCGAGGCACCCGTGCCCGTCGTGGAGGTGACGGGTGAGTCCTTCTACGCCGGCGGCGCCGCCAACGTCGCCCGCAACCTCCGCGAATTCACCGCTGGCGTCGGCGTGGCCGGTCTGGTAGGGGGCGACGGCGCCGGCGCCCGGTTGCTGCAGTTGCTGGACCAGGCCGGAATCGACACTCTGTGTGTGGAGCGGGACATGCGCCGGAAAACGATCGTAAAGACCCGTGTCATCGCGCGCCACCAGCAAGTGGTGCGCATCGACCGCGACGCCCGCCTGGCGCCGGATGACGCCCAAACCGCGCGCCTTCTAGCTACGATCGGCCAACACATGCCCGATTGGGACGCCGTTATCTTCTCCGACTACGCCAAGGGCTTCCTGACGCCCGCCTTCGCTGAAGGGCTCTGCCAGGCCGCCCGCGGCAAGATCGTAACCGTGGACCCCAGCCCGAACAACCCGCTGGCGTGGTCCGGCGTGACGGCCGTGAAACCGAATCTGAGGGAGGCGCGCGAAGTGGCGCGCCTGGGAAACGAGGCTGAAATCGAGCAGGTGGGGCCGGCGTTGCTCCGTCACTGGGGCGCCGCGATGGTGCTTGTGACTCTTGGCGAACAGGGCATGATGCTGTTCAGAGGCGGCTTGACCGCCTATCACACCCCCACACGCGCCAGGGAGGTGTTCGATGTCTCCGGCGCCGGTGATACCGCCATCGCCCTCTTCACTCTCGCGCTCGCCGCCGGAGCTCTGCCGGAGGAGGCGGCCGAGTTGGCCAACCACGCCAGCGGCGTGGCCGTCGGCAAACTTGGTACGGCAACTGTAAAACCGCAAGAATTGCTGGAGAGCGCGCGGGAGGCAGGCTGACACAAAGAAGGCGGGGAAGGCCGGAGGCCCGCCCCGCCGAAAGGAAGGAATGAGGAGGACTACTTGCGTTTGGCCTCGAACGGGCGAGGCTGGCCCTGGCCGCCTTCACGCATGCTCGTACCCTTCAACGTGTCGCCTTCCACCGTGCCTTCCCAGGCGGAGGTGAAATCGCCGTTGGGCGTGGACATGGTCGTCTTGAAGGAGAACTTGTTGCCGTCGATCTTGCCATCTTTGATCTCGATGGTGCGCGGCTCGCCGCCGCCAAAACCCGGCATGGACATGGTTCCCGTCAGCTTGGCGCCGTCGGACTTGAGGTCAAAAGTGGTGACGATGGTGACTTCTTCGCCGCCACGGTTCATCTTACGTTCCGAAACCCACTTGCCGTCGATAGCGGCAGCGAGGGCAACGCCCGCGATGAGAAAGAAACACACAAGAATGGTAGTGAGAGTTTTCATTGGTTGACTCCTGCAAGAATAAGAACGCCCTCAGGGAGGGGCAAGGTTACCCGGATGGACGTATTTTTTGAGTTCATCGACGTCAGCCTGCCGGTACCGGTGGACCGGCCGTTCACCTACCGCCTGCCCGAAACGCTCCGCCACAGGGTGCAGGCCGGCTGCCGCGTGATTGTCCCGTTCGGCCCGCGGAAGTTGACAGGCGTGGTGCTGCGGGCACACAACGACCCGCCTGATGTCGCCGTAAAGGAGGCTCTGCGCCTGCTCGATGCCGAGCCGGTTCTGGATCCCGGCCTGCTCGCCTTGGGGCGCTGGGTGGCCGACTACTACTGCTCGCCTCTCGGAGAGGTCCTCAGGACCATGGCGCCCCTGTCTGGCGAGGTCCGCCGGTCGCGGGTCTGGGGCCTCTCCGATAGAGGCCGCGACGTCGCTCGCCAATTGCTGATCGGTGAGGCTGGCGGCGACCCGACCGTGGACCTGCTGCGCGCGCTCGAACAGCGCGCCCTCTCCGAAGCGACTCTGGAACACAAGTTCCCAGGCGCAAAGAAGCTAATCAAGAGCCTCGAACGCAAGGGCCTGCTCGAACTCGAACAGAGCCTGGCCGAGCGCGACCCGCTACGCGCCCCTGCCGCCCGCCTCCGCGTGGAGTTCCAGGGCCGCCCGGCGGACGCCAAACTGACGAAGGGCGAGCGGGAGCTGTTCTCCTACCTGGAGTTGCATCCCGGCACCCACAACCTCGAGGACCTGAGCGCCGCCGTGAAGAACGCCTCCCAATCGGCGCGCGCGCTGGCGCGAAGAAAGCTCCTGGAACTCATGCCGGAATCCCTGGCCCAGGACACGTCCTGGGCGCGACCCCGCCACGAGTTGAATCCAGCCCAACGGGCCGCCTTCGATGAAATCCGCACAGCCCTCGAAGCCCGCCGGTACCAGACCTTCCTGCTCCATGGCGTGACAGGCTCCGGCAAGACGGAGGTTTACCTCAGCGCCATCGAGGCCGTCCTGGAGATGGGCCGCGGCGCTCTGCTTCTCGTGCCGGAGATCGCCCTCACTCCCGCGATGGCCGGACAGTTTCACGCCCGCTTCGGCAACCGCGTGGCCATCCTGCATTCGGCCTTCAATGACAGCGAGCGCGCCGGCCAGTGGCGCAGGCTCCAGAGCGGTCAGGCCATGGTCGGCGTCGGAACCCGCTCGGCGGTCTTTGCCCCCGTCGCCAACCTGGGGCTGATCATCGTCGACGAAGAGCACGACGGCAGCTACAAGCAGGAGGAGACTCCGCGCTACAACGGCCGCGACGTGGCCATTGTCCGCGCCCGCGGCGCCGGAGCCGTGGCCGTCCTCGGCTCAGCCACCCCCAGCCTGGAGAGCCGCTACAACGTTGAACGCGGCAAGAGCCGGCTCCTAGAACTGCCCGCCCGCATCGCCGAGCGCCCCATGCCCGCGGTTGAAATCATCGACATGCGCGAGGAGTTCCTCGAAACGCGCCGCAATGCCCTCTTCTCGCGGAAAATGGTGGAGGCCGTGAGCAGCAAAGTGGCCGGCGGCGAGCAGACCATCCTGCTGATGAACCGCCGCGGCTTCTCCTCCTCAGTCGCCTGCCGCAGTTGTGGCGAACGCGTCCAATGCGTCAACTGCGCCGTCGCCCTCACCTTCCACCGCCGCGACAACCGCCTCCTTTGCCACTACTGCAACTACGCCGCACGCGTTCCCGAAACCTGCACGCAATGCGGGAGCGATCACATCTACTTCCTCGGCAGCGGCAGTGAGAAGGTCGAGGAGGAGTTGCATCGCAGCTTTGCCAAAGCCCGCGTTGCCCGTCTCGATCGCGACACCGTCAGCGGCAAGCACCGCTACGAGGAAATCCTGGGAGGATTTCGCGAGGGCAATTACGATATCCTCGTCGGGACGCAGATGATAGCCAAGGGCCACGACATTCCAAACGTGACGCTGGTGGGAGTTGTCTCGGCCGACATCGGCCTCGGCATGCCGGACTTCCGCGCCGCCGAGCGCACCTTTCAACTCTTGACGCAGGTCGCGGGCCGCGCCGGCCGGCACCACCTGCCCGGCACGGTTCTCATCCAGACCATCAATCCCGACCACTACGCCGTGCGCTGCGCATCAGAGCAGGACTACGCCAAGTTCTACGAAAAGGAGCTCCAGTTCCGGCGTCTTATGCGCTACCCACCCTTCTGCGCCATGGCTAATGTGCTTGTGCGCGCCGAAAAGCAGGAAGATGCCCTGCGCATGAGCGGTGAGGTCGCCCACCTGCTCGCCGACCCCGGCGAAGGGATGAAGGTGATGGGACCCGCCGAGGCGCCCGTGCCTCGTATGAAGAATGAATTCCGCTACCAGACGCTGCTCAAGGCCGTCTCGCGTCCCAAGCTCAACGCCACGCTGAAACGGCTGCGGCAGCACGCCATCGACTCTAAGTGGACGGCCACTGCGCTGGTCATCGACGTCGACCCTCTGAGCCTGCTATGAGAGCCTGGGAACGCAACGCCGCCAACCTCTCCGCCTCGCTGTCGTTCTATGGCCCGGCCGAGATCCGGGGCGGCGTCAAACTGATCAACTCGGCCGTCTCCTATTCGGTTTTCAATATCGCCCTGCTCACCGATCCCGTTTCCGACCTCGACGGAGAACTGGAACGCCGCATCCAGCTCGCCGCCGGCCACTACGGGCGGCTTGGCAAACAGTGGTCCTTTTGGGTGTGTGAGCACCTGCTCAGCCCCAGGACTGCCAGCCGCCTTACCCGGGCGTTCCCCGCTTGGGGCATGCAATGCATCGCCGAATCCCCCGGCATGGAGCTCGACGAGCTAGCTCCGCCCCGGCGTCCTTTGCCCGACCTGAGCTACCGCCGCGTCAGTGACTCGGACACCCGCGCCGACTTCGCACACTTGGTTGCCAACTGCTTCCATATCCCCACCGACATCTCGCACCGCATTTACGGCGAGGAGGGCGCCTGGAGCGGCCCATTGGAAGTGTGGCTGGGTTACAGCGGCGGCTGCGCCGTCGCCAGCACGGCCGTCATCGCCGCCGCCGGCGCCGTGGGAATCTACTCGGTCGCTACGCAGCCCGGATTCCGCGGCAAGGGCCTCGCCGAAGCGGTCATGCGGCACGCTATCGCTCAAATGAGGCAGCGCGGCGAGCACGGGCCGCTCGTCTTGCAGTCGTCGCCGTCGGGCTTGGAACTCTACCGCCGCCTCGGTTTCCGCCGCAACACCCGTTACTGGGTCTTCTCCACCGAGTAGTCCGGCAACGCGCCACGGAAGCCTCTCCACTCCTTCAGCCACGCGCTGGTGGCCGTCATCGACGCCGAGAACGGCCGGTCGTCTTTCCGCGGCGGGCTGACCCGGGACACAGCTGCCCGTACTCTCTCCAGCGCCGGGCTGCTCTTGAGCGGCCGAAGGAACTCCAGCGCCTGCACGGCCGTCATGAGTTCGATCGCCAGCACCATCCGCGCGTGGTCGGCCACCTGGCGCAACTTCAACGCCGAGGTCATGCCCATGCTGACGAAGTCCTCCTTGTTGCCGCTCGTCGTGATCGTCCCCGGCGATGCCGGCGTCGCCAGCACTCGGCATTCGGCAACCAGCGAAGCCGCCGTCACCTGCAGCATCATGAACCCCGATTCCAGCCCGGGATGCACGGCCAGAAACGCCGGCAGCCCCTCGTTCAGCGCAGGGTTGACCAGCCTGTCGATCCGCCGCTCGCTGATGCCCGCCAGCGCCGTCAGCGCAATAGCCAGGTAATCCATCGCAAACGCCAGGTGCTGCCCGTGGAAATTGCCGCCCGAGAAGATCTCTCCGTCGAGCACCAGCGGATTGTCCGTCGCCGAATTCAGCTCAATGGAAAGAACCCTCCGCGCCTCGGTCAGCGTATCTCTCACCGCACCATGCACCTGCGGTGCGCAGCGCAACGAATAGGCGTCCTGCACCCGCCGGCAGGACTTGTGCGACGACCGGATTTCACTGCCCTCCAGCAGTGCCGCGAGAAAGCTCGCGCTCGCCTGCTGGCCGGGGTGCGGCCGCACGTCGTGGATGCGCGCGTCGAACGCCCGCGGAGTCCCCCGCAGCGCGTCCAGCGACAACGCACAGGCCACGTCGCAGATCTCGGCCAGGTCTTCGCAGTCGAGCAGCGCCAGGCTGCCCATCGCCAGCATCGCCTGCGTACCGTTCACCAGCGAAATACCCTCTTTCGAGTGCAGCCGGACGGGCTCCAACCACGCTGCCTCCAGCGCCGCCGAGCCGCTCATCGTCCGGCCTTGGTATTCGGCCTCCCCTTCACCCATCAGCGCCAGCGCGATGTGCGCCAGCGGCGCCAGGTCGCCGCTTGCCCCCACGCTCCCGCGCGATGGCACCACCGGCGTGACGCCCTTGTTCAGCATCCCGCACAGCCGCCGCGCCACAACCGGCCTGATGCCCGACACTCCCTTGGCCAGCACGTTGGCGCGAATCAGCATCATCGCCCGCACCACGTCGCGCCCGAGCGGATCTCCCACGCCGCAGGCGTGCGACCGCACGACGTTCCGCTGGAGCTGCTCCAGGTCCTCGGCCGATACCCTCGTGTCGGCCATCAACCCCACGCCTGTGTTGATCGCGTAGGCAGGCGCATCACCCGCCGCCAGTTCCTCCACCACCTCGCGAGCCGCCCGCATGCGTTTCACGGCGTGCGCGTCCAACTCCACATCCTCGCCCAAGCGCGCCACGCGCGCCACCTCTTCCAGAGTCAACGTGGCTCCGTTTAATGTGACCATGGCTTCAGGCTATCCTAGTTGCTTCATGCAGATGACCGATGGCCGCCTGCGCATGCCGGCCGTGATCCTCCTCGACCACGTGCGCAGCATGTTCAACGTCGGCTCCTTTTTCCGCACCGCCGACGCCGCCGGCCTGGAACGCCTGCTCCTCTGCGGCATCACAGCCCACCCCCCGCAACCGGGTATCGCCAAGACCGCCCTCGGCGCCGACCAGACCGTCCCCTGGGAATACTACGTCGACTCCGCCGTCGCCCTGCGCATGTTCAGGGCACGCGGTTACCAGCTTGCCGCCATCGAAACCGGCGAACGCGCCGTCGATCTCTTCGACTGGACCCCCCGCTGGCCCGTGTGCGTGGTCTTCGGCAACGAGGCCGATGGCCTGGATCCGGACCTGGTCGCCTCCTGTGATGCGCACGTGCGCCTTCCGATGCGCGGCGTGAAGAACTCTCTCAACGTCGCCACCGCCGGCGGCATTGTCGCCTACGAATTGCTCAGAAAGTGGCGGCAAGCTTCCAGTTGAAGCAGAATAGTCTCATCCGGCTTCATTGAACGGGTGCCTTCTCGATGTGGACTCTCATGGCGTTTCTGATGTTTGCCTCCCCGCAGGAGACTGAGCGTTTCCCCGTGGGGACAGGGCGTGTTCTCGTCTGGCGCACTCACTCTCTTTCCGAGGGATCGCACGCTGACGTCGAACGCGCCTACATCATGATTCACGGCACCAACCGCAACGCAGAGGAGTATTTCCGCTGGGCCCTCGCCTCCACTGTCGCCGCCAATCAGATGGCCCGTACGGCAGTTGTTGCCCCCCATTTCAAGGCCCGAACCAGAGACGGCCGCGGCGACGAGGTGGAGAAAGGCGAATGGTTCTGGACCAACGAGGCCTGGAAGGCCGGCGAAACCGCGCTCAACGGCGCCGTCAATTCCTTTGATTTGATGGACCGCTTATTCGAGTCCTTCAACGACCCGATGCGCTTTCCCAATCTGAAGGAAGTGGTTCTCGCCGGGCACTCCGCCGGCGGCCAGTACGTCCAGCGCTACGCCGCGCTGAACAACGCCGAGCCCAAGATGCGCGTGCCCGTCCGCTATGTCGTCGCCAACCCTTCCAGCTATGTCTATCTGAATGACCTCCGGCTGCGCTCCGGCGCCGTCTGTTCGGAGAAAGGGGGCTGCACCGGCCCCTTCGTCAAGTATTGGGATGCGCCGAACTGCACGGCATTCAACCATTACAGGTATGGTCTCGACAACCTCACTGGCTACGCGGCCTCCGCACAGCCGACCGCCATCCGTGAGCAGTTTCCCAAGCGCCGTGTCACTTATCTCGTGGGAGAGCTCGACGTTCGGCCCGACGACCCGAGTCTCGACCGGAGCTGCCCTGCCGTGGCCCAGGGACCCAACCGCCGCGAGCGAGGTGTCACCTTCTGGAACTACATGAAACTCCAGTTCGGAGCCACCCATGAATTCGCCATTGCTCCAGGCTGCGGTCACGCCGCCGTCTGTGTCTTCGCTGGTCCCGCCGGCGTGAAAGCGGTTTTCGGAGCGCCGGGCAACTGAATCAGGAGGAGTACTTCTGGCGCCACTCCGCCAGCCGGCGCGCCAGCCCATCCCGCACCGTGTTGTAGCCGGGATTCTCGTACACGTTCACCTGTTCGCGCGGGTCTTTCCTCAGGTCGTACAGCTCGTTCGGGCCCTCGCCGTCGTTCCGCACAACCAGCTTGAAGTAGTTGTCGCGAGCCATCCAAGCGTATCTGAACTGCCCAAAGACCAGTTCCCGCCAAGGCGCCTTCTTCGGGAGCGGCCGGTTGGTCGCCAGCGGCAGGTAGCTGCGCCCGCACAGATTGCGCCCTGCGGGCGGCTTCACCCCCGCCGCCTCGCAAAGCGTCGGAACGAAATCGTAGAAGCTCACCAGTTCCGGACGCGAGGCGTGCACAGGCACCCGCCCCGGCCACTGCCAGATCATGGGTACCTGCATCACCTCTTCGTACATGTTGATGGGATTGGAGGCGTGCCCCTTGCTCCACAGGCCATGGCGTCCCAGCAGGTAGCCATTGTCGCCTGTGAAGATGAAAATCGTGTTATCGAACAGCCCCCTCTCCATCAGCTTCCGCTGCAGCACCGGGATCTGGTCGTCCAGCGCCGTCACTGACGCGGCGCACTTCCGCAGGCTTTCCACCGTGTGCGTCAGGTGGTTCTTCTCCCGCAGAGCGTTGGCCGCCGCCGGTTGAATACCGAAGCTCTCGAACTTCGCATCCTTGTACATGTCGTAGTACTTCTGCGGATGCCCTTCGTACGGTGTATGAGGATTCAAGTAGCCCACCGTCAGGAAGAACGGATGGCCCTTGGTCTGCTGGTCGATAAAACTCGTCGCGTGGCGCGTCAGCACGTCGGCCAGGTAGCCCTTCTCGCTCACGTCGCTCCCGTTGACGCTCAACACGGGATCCTGGTAACCGCGCGCGCCGATTGTAGCCGTGTAATTGAAGCCGTGGCCCGGCTTGGCGTCGCTGCCCATGTGCCACTTGCCCGCGTAGCCGCACTTGTACCCTGCCTGCGCCAGCAGATCGGAGATCATCACCTCGTTGGCGAACGACGCCGGCGGCGCCAGTTGGCCCTGCTCCGGGTTGGTCTCCGGCTTGTCGCTCAGGAAATCGTGGATGCCGTGCTGGCTCGGAGTACGCCCCGTAAACAGCGTCGCCCGGCTCGCCGAACAGATCGGCGTGCAGACGAAGTTGTTGACAAACCGCGTCCCGCCCGCCGCCAGCCGGTCGATGTTCGGCGTCCGGATTTCCGTGTTGCCGTAACATCCCGTCATCCACGCCGCCAGGTCGTCGGCCAGCACAAGCACGATATTCGGCCGCGGGCCGGCGGAGGCGCTCTTCTGGGCCAGAAGAGGGGTTGCGGTGGGGGTCAGGGCGGAAGAGGTCAGGAAAGTCCGGCGAGTCCAACTCATCAGCGTTTTTGCTCCAGACTTCCTAGCGTAGCAGGCCTACAAACGCCTATCGGAACTTCAGCCTGAACATCGCCAGGGCCGCCGCGCCCACCAGCGCTAGTGCG
>JACRKW010000235.1:0-18768 GCA_016215215.1 Acidobacteriota bacterium | reverse complement strand
CCGTCCAATCCGGCACTCCGGCGTCCACGGTGATGCTCCCGAAGCCCGATCGCGCGAAGAAATCATATGGCACTATCAGCATCGTAGGTACGGCCAGGGAGCCCGGCCCTACACTCACCGGGTTGACGCCGAGAAATGGATCGAAAGTGCCAAATCCCGCCGGTGACGGTGTCAGATCGCCGCTGGTCACAACAAGGTAGACCGGCCGGCGGTTGTACAGGATGAAACCCCAACCATCAGTGCCGCCGGCGCCGATCTGAAGATCACCCGCATTCGGTGTCATTGCGAGGAGCGGGTAATCCGAAATGACGGCCGCCGAGGACGGAACGACCAGCACGACCAGCGCGAGCGCGGCGTAGAAAGCCACCCGGAGACAGGAAGAACGCCTATTCATGAAATCTACCTCAGTGAATTGAATGAGAGAACCTGAGATCCGCCGTTGTCTGAAACCGCTGTCAGCGTAATGCGAAACAGCGTAGCGGCCGGCAGCGCTGCACAACCCGAAGTGGCGAACTGCACCAGCACATCCACCGTCGAGTTCCCCGCCAGGTTCCCCAGCGCTACAGGCATCGAAGTTAGCGTAGAAACTGCCGGAGCGCACGTTCCCGCGTTGGGCTGCATCGACGCCGCCGTCACCCGGAGATTGGTGGCGCTCGCCGCTGTCGCGGTTTTGAGCTTGATCGTGAATAGCCGCGCCGCGGCCGTGCCGGACTTGGTGTAGCCACCGATCGCCAGGATGGGTTTGCTGGAAATGTAGTTCCCCACCACTGTCAGCGGATCGGCCACTGGGATACTGGCTGGATTGGTGTTGTACAAGCCGGCCGGCGTGCTGGTGGAGAAGGACTTAAAGAGGCAGGCCGCCACCGGAGTCGCCGAGGCGTTCACGCTCGACCCCTCAGCCACCCATACCGGCGCCGCGCTCAGGTTCACCATCGTAGTCCCGCATGTCGACGGGGACGATACCGGCTTCACCAGGACGCTGCGGTTGAAGGTCATGGTATATGCTGCATCGCCTGGCGTGGTCTGCACAGTGCCGTCCGCCCCGATGGGCGACCCGGACCAGCCTACTCCGGTGAGCCGTTCACCCGCGTTCAGGAAAATCGGATCGGCGGCGAAGCTGATCTTGCAGGTGATCCATGGATCCCACTGAAGCTGCTTGGGCGTCTGGTAGCTGCCCGGCAGGCAACCGGCGGGGCCGGTCACGGTGAATGGTACCGCCAACACGCGGGAGAGCGCGAAACTGCGAGCCGAAATGGTCACGTTGCCCTTGGCGTCGCTCCTGACCCGGAACGCCTGCGCCTGGCTGATGAGCGTTGGGCCGAATCGCGGCGCTGTCTGGTTGGCCGCATTCTCGGATGCGTCGCGCGGGGCCATCCCCGCTATTACGATTGCGGTTCCGAAAGAGACTGTGGATTTGTCGAACGCCACAAGAATCGGGATCCCGATCACTGACGTCACGCCCGGATTCGACCCCACCTCAGTCACCTGGTAAATTGCATCGAACGTGCCAGGGCCAGCCGGCGTCAGTGCGGAATACCCGCCCGCGGCGCTGACCGTGGCCGGGGCCACCACCGGGTCACCAAACTCATTCACCACTCGCCGGATCGGGCTGTTCGTCTTGTTCATACCATTTGCATAGACGCCCGAATACAGCTTCACTCCGTTGGGGACATTCGTGAATCGCAGGTAGAATCTTGCGCCCTGGGATGCCAAGCCAGCCACATCCAGGCGATCCGGCACTGCGGCCAGCGCCGGAGCAAAGAACCCAGACTCGGTATCGTAGAACCGACCAGGTTCATTCTGTGGAGTCGGTACGGAGAGCACCGTATCGGCATCTGTCCAGGTCTCTCCCAACGCCCGCTTCTGCAGCGAACTGCCNGAACGATAAACGATGTCGTTTCGGTGAAAGCCGGGGACGGCACCCCGTTCGCCAAGTCCGGATTCACGCTGCAACAGGTTCCGTATGTGACGCCTTCCGCCGGCAAGGAAGCCGCGTCCGCAGCGTCGCGCAGGCCCATTGACAAAGGGTTGAGCACATATCCAACAGTGAGCGTCGGACTGGACAGAGTTGGAGCACCCGCCCCCACAGCATTCAAGAAGGCCGTTACTGAAGGCGGAATCAATCCCCCGGGAATCAACGACTGCACGGACCCGCGCAGATTCGTCACTCTCAGGATTCGGAATTGCCCCCCACCCGGAGGATCCACCGGCACGTTCGCGAAGAGAATTGCGTTGGTTCCCACCAGAACACCTGGGAAGACGTTACACGGACTGCCTGGTACGGTCGTCACGCCGGTACTGTCGCAGGCCACCTGGGCGACAGGGTTCCAGACAGACCCCGGTTCGTCGACCATCAGCAGGGCTTCCGTCACCTGAAATGTCGGGTTGAGAATCCGGCTGGTCACCGGGACGCTCAGTGTCACCATGAAGTTGAACTTGGGGGGATTGGCCGGCGCAGGCGTCCCACCGGTGCAGTTGTAGGCAATTTCAGCTAGTTTCTCCGCGGCTCCCGTGGCTCTGGCTATGGGCGGCACGCCGGACAACGTCATGCAGGAAAAGGGCTCTTCTGCATGCACCAGACCCGCAGCAGCTGCCAGGCACAATAACATCCACCCGCGCCTGAATAAGACCATAAGGACTCCTACTCCGCAATCGGACTGTACGGTCAATACTATCCCATGTCAAACAGGAGTTCAAGATCTTTGTGGGGAAAACTCGAGGCCGGAAAATTACAAAACGTCGGCGAAGCCGCGTTTTAGGTGGCGGAAGACGATGCCGCCAGCGCAAAATACTGCCAGGGCAATCGCGGCCAGAAGGATCAAATCGCCCGCCGGGGGCAGCCCGGCCCCGGGCAGCATCAGCCGCCTGTAGCCGTTTACCACGTATGCCATCGGATTCCAATGCACCAGGAATCGCGCTCCTTCCGGAAAGCTCTGCTCGTCGATGAAGATCGGCGTCATCCAGAACCAGCCCACCAGAGCCACCACTACCACCTGCGCCGTATCCCTCAAATACACTTGCAGACTGGCCACAATCCAACCGATCCCCACCGCAAACAACCCCAGCAGCAGGGCGTAGAACGGCAACAGCACGATGACCACACTGAAATGGCCGGCCATGAATCGCACCATCAGCACGCCCAAAGCCACCGCGATCGCGTGGCTGGCCAGCGAGGACAGGTAGATCGTTACTGGGATGATCTCCGACGGGAATACGGTCTTGGTGATCAGGTTCGCCTGATCCAGAAGCGATCCCGCCGAGCGCTGCACCGTCTCCTGAAACAACAGCCACGGCAGGTATCCGCAGAAAAGGTAGAGCGTGTAGCTGTCGCCCGCCCCTTCCGGCGGCTTGATCTTCATGCAGTACTGGAAGACGAATACCCAGCTGACCAGCAGCACCAGTGGGTGGATGATGGTCCACAGCCAGCCGGCCGCGCTGCCAACGAAGCGCGTCTCGAAATCCCGCCGGACCATCTGGTACATCAGCGACCGGCGCTCCACCAGGACTCGGAGGAATCCCATCCCCGGCAGCCGGAGCACTGGCTTGGCGATCGTTGCGGTACCCAAACCAGGATTTTAGCAGGACCGTCGCCGCCCAGCCCGCATAAAGGATTCCGGGGTCCTCAACGGGCCAGACCTGGGCGGCGGTCCGCAAGGTCCCGGTGATATATTGGGACCATGCCCGAAGGTTACCTGCCCATCTTCATCTTCCTCGTCGTAGCAACCTTGTTTCCTCTGGTGTTGCTGCTCGTAATGAAGTTCATCCGGCCGCAGATACCCTCCCAGACGAAGCTCGAGGCCTACGAGTGCGGCATCCACGCAGCATCCAATGCGCGCGGCAGGTACACAGTGCGCTTCTACATCATCGCCATCCTCTTTGTGATCTTCGACGTGGAAACCGTGTTCCTGTTCCCGTGGGCGGTCCGTTACAAGCAACTCGGCTGGTTTGGTGTCTCTGAAGTCTCCGTCTTTCTGGCCATTCTGGTGGTCGGCTACATTTGGGCACTCAAGAAGGGGGCCTTTGAGTGGGTCTAGCCTCGACGAATTGGATTCCAGCCGTTGTTTTCGCGCTGGGATGCGCCGGCAGTGTGTCCGCCGCGCCGAAACTCCGTCTTACTAACGCCGCCATCGGGCCGGTCAGCATCGCCACCGGCGCCAACGGCCCACAGCAAGTCCTGGACGCTTACAACGCCGGCGACGGCGACCTGAGCCTCACCGCCACTTCAAGCGTCCCCTGGATCTCAGCCTCGGCCGGTGAACCAGGAAACTGCTCGCTACGTGCCGGACTCTGCACTCCCATCCGCTTCGGCCTGGAGACCGCCTCGCTGGCCAGGGGGACCTACACGGGCCTGGTCACTGTCAGCGACCCCAACGCCCTGGACGCCCCGCAGACCGTCACCGTCACCGTGCAGATCGGCGGCGCCGTACCCGACAAACTCAGATTCCAGGTTACGGCGGGCGGATCGCATGAGCAGGTGATCCGCGCCAGCAACTTGCTCGGAATCGTCGCCAGCACGGATTCCGGCGTCAAATGGCTCTCGCTACCCGCCGAAGGCGGCGGCAGCTTCCGGTTCAACTTCAATTACAAGGTGGTGGCCTCGCACCTGCCCGGCATGAGCGAGGGCGAGCACACCGGCAAGCTCACCGTCTTCAACTCACGCATCCAGGAGGAAAACAAGCAGGTCTCCGTCGCCCTGAGCGTGACCTCCGGCCCCATCCTCCAGGCGCCGGAGCGCCTGATCCTCCGTTTGGCCGAGGGCGCTGCGCCCTACTCCGCCGGGATTCCTTTATCCAATCGCGGCGGCGGCACGCTCACCCTCTCTGGTGTGAAGTCTTCCATGGATCCCGCCGGCGCATGGTTGGCCGGAGAGGTCATCGACGACGGCAGAGGAGTGCAGCTCAGGGTCGACCCTACAGGACTCTCTCAGGGGACCTACAGCGGCCTGCTGGAGCTGGCTTCCAACTCGGCTAATCCCTCCGTCAGTATCCCCGTGCTGCTGGAAATCATGCCGGTCGCCGCACCCGCAGGTGACTACGCCACGCTGGCCAACATCGCCACGCTTGAAAGCGAAGCCCCTCTCGCCCCGGGAATGCTCGTGCGCCTGCAGGGAACCCAGTTCACCTCTCAGCTCGCAGCCACCGCCGAAGCCCCCTTCCCGGATAACCTCGCCGGCTGCAAGGTCTACGTCAACGGCGCCGCTGCCGCCATGTTGACGGCCACACCGAACGAGATCGTTTTCCAGCTCCCCTACGGTGTGGAGCCGGGCGATGCGGTTCTCCAGGTGGAGCGAGACGGGCAGGTGGGCAACATGATCGGCGCTGTGATCGCCGCGCGCGTGCCGCGCGTCGAACTAGCGGCTGGTGCTTACGCCCGGGCCACTCTGCCTGACGGCGTGCTGGCCCTGCCGGAGTCCCTGGCCGGCCGCCCCGCTCAACCCGGTGAAACCGTCACCCTGGCAATGATCGGCCTCGGCCAGACCGATCCCGCCGTTGAGGCAGGCGCCCTCCCGCCTGTCGAACCACCGGCTATCATCACTGAGCCCGTCCGGGTTTCCTTCGGCGCCAGCCTTTTCTACGAAGGCATCGTCGTAGACGCAACATCGGCGGCGCTCGTCGCCGGCTCGCCCGGCCGGTACGCTGTCAAGGTGGTGGTGCCGGAAGACGCCCCCCGCGGCGACAAGATCGATGTCGTGGTCACCGCCGGCGGAGTACCCAGCAACAAGGTCCAAATCGCCATCCGATGACCACCCGCCTGTATTTCAGCGACTCCTACCTTACCCAGTTCGACGCAGCCGTCCAGGCCCGTGAAGACGGCGGCACAAGGATCGTGCTCGACCGCACGGCCTTTTACCCCGCCTCAGGCGGCCAGCCCTGCGATTCGGGCTCGCTCAACGGCATTGGCGTCATCGATGTCATCGACGAAGCGGACACCATCGTCCACGTACTTGAACGTCCGCTCGATCCGTGCGACCGGGTGCAAGGCCGCATCGACTGGCCACGCCGCTTCGACCATATGCAGCAGCACAGCGGCCAGCACCTGCTCTCCGCCGTGTTTGACAGCCTCTACGGCTACAAGACCCTCAGCTTCCACATGGGCGCCGACTCCAGCACCATCGACCTGGATACCCCCTCCCTGGAGCCGGCCCGGCTCCGCGAAGCCGAGGCGCGCGCCAATGAATTGGTTTCCCTCAACTCCCCCGTCTCTGTGTCGTTCGAGGACGCCGCCACGGTTCGCGACCTCCGAAAGGAATCCGGCCGCGAAGGCACGCTGAGAATCGTCACCATAGACGGCTTCGACCGCTCCGCATGCGGTGGTACCCATGTGCGGGCCACCGGCGAAATCGGCGCCGTACTGCTGCGCCGCGTGGAGAAGATCCGCGGCGGTTCGCGCGTGGAGTTCGTCTGCGGCCTGCGTGCCGCCATGCGCGCTCGCGCCGATTTCGACGCGCTCAGCCACGCCGCCAGGCTCTTCTCCGCCCAACTGGAGGAGGTTCCCGCCCTGATCGCCGCCCAGATCGAACAAGCCAAGGAATCTGAAAAGGCACGCCGCCGCCTCGCCCTGGAACTCGCCTCGGCGCGCGGCCGCGACCTCTACACCGCAGCAGCCCCGGACGCCGCGCGCATGCGCCGCCACTTGGAGCGGCTCGACGCGGCTCTCGGCGACGAACTGCGCGCCACCGCACAAAGCTATTGCGCGCAGCCTTTGGCCGTGTTCATCGCCGCCTCAGCGAACCCTCCCAGCGTACTGATGGCTTCATCGGCCGATTCGGGCCTCGACGCCGGGAGCTTGCTGAAAGAGGCCCTGGCCGCCGCTGGCGGCAAGGGTGGCGGCAACGCCCGCCTGGCGCAGGGGAGCCTGCCTTCGCCGGAGGCCTTGGAGTCGCTGCTGGCGCATCTCACCGCTCAGTAAAGCGGTGCGATGGAGAGCATCGTCAATCCCGCTACGAACAGGATCAGCATGAGTGTGATGCGCACGCGCACGCCCGCAGTGGCGCCCGCGAACTCCTTCCAAACCAGCAACCCCCACAGCGCACTCACCAGCGTGGCGCCCTGCCCGATGCCGTAGCTGATCGCCGGCCCCACGTTCACTGACTGCGGCGCGCTGGCGGCCACGAAGTTCGCTACCGCGCCCGTCGCCCAAATGGCGCCGCCCAACACGCCCAGCAGGTGCTGCCGGGCCGTGCCTTGGAAATACTGGCCGAATCCCACCGGATCGCCCTCCACCGGCAGATTCATGAAGAAAAGGTTGAACACGGGAGTGGTCACCAGCACGCCGAGGGAGAAGAAGAAGGCCGCGGCGTAAGGGCCCAGACCGATCTCGCCTTTCTTGCTCATCTCCACCAGCGGATAGAACAGGCCCATCAGGATGCCGCTACCTATGCTC
Organism: Acidobacteriota bacterium; assembly: GCA_016215215.1. GTDB lineage: Bacteria > Acidobacteriota > Terriglobia > Bryobacterales > Bryobacteraceae > Paludibaculum. The sequence goes on along the minus strand of JACRKW010000235.1, from coordinate 11,385 downwards.
AATAAAATGCCCTTCAGCGGGGATGGCCCGCGCCGGACGCCTGGGCGGTGCACGGCCCTTGCCCCAGGGACCGTTTTCACATCCGGCTCCTCGCCGGTCGCCTTGCTCAGGCTGTGCGCCGAGTGGGCCAGAGCCGTGACGATGATCGCCGCCAGAATCACGGCCGAACCGCCAAAAAGCAGCGTCGGGCTCCCTGCCGGTTTGATCAGGTAGTTCAGCGCCACGCCCACAATCAGAGCGATACCGATCCCCACCGGGAACGCCACCGACATCCCCGCCACCGCGATGGCGGCCACCAGCAATAGGTTAGCCAGGTTGAATACCGCTCCACCGCCTGTCGCAAGGAGCATCTGCCTCTTCGAGGCCACCGAGATGTTGTCCAGGAAGGAAAAGGAAGGCGTCGCCAGATCCACGCTCCCTGATTCGATCGAGCCAAACGTCAGCGCCGCGAGCAGCGCCGCCAGAACCACCCCAAAGGTATAGTCAAAGTAGAACAGTTCGAAGCGCCACTTGCCGGCGAGTTTCATGGTGTTGGCCCATGACCCCCAGCACAACATGGTGAGTACGGTGAGCAGTAACGCCACGGAGTAGGTGGTTGGAATCGTCATAGGTTTCGCCTCGTCTCGACGGACAGGTCCAAACTCTGTACTATACAATAGCGAAACACAGGAGGCTTTCCATGCGCGCAACTATAATACTCCTCTTCGCCCTGTTCGCCCTCACGGCGGCGGGCCAAAGACCCAAGTTCCAAGTCAATACAGAGACGCCGGAAGGCCAACTCCTCCAGAAAGCGGGCCAGGAGAGCGACGACGCCAAGCGCATCGCGCTCTATGAGGAGTTCCTCGCCAAGTTCCCCAAACACGAGGGTGCGACCTACGCCTGGAATCAGGCTCAACCCTTCATGCTGAAGGCCAAGATGCTCGACAAGACCATCGAAGCAGGCGCAGCCGTGCTGGCCGCCGACCCGTTGAACGCCCCGGCCGGCTACAACGCCCTTCAGGCCTGCGAGCAGAAAGCCGACGCCAACTGCATCGTCACATGGTCCATCAACACCGCCGAGGCGGCCAGGAAAATGATCGCCTCCAAGAAGCCCGACGACGAGGAGGAGGTCGAGACCTGGACGCGCGAGGTCGACTTCGCCAAACAGGTGATCACCCGCTGCGAGTATTCCCTCTACGCCGCGGCCCTCCAGTCCGCCGACGCGAAGAACATCACGGCGCTCTTCGAGGCTCTGGAAAAACTGAACCCGGAGAGCCAGTACATGACCGCGGCAGGCGGGCGCTACCTCATCGGTCTGCTCCAACTGAAAGACCTACCCAAAGCGCAGGCCTTCGCCGACCGCGCCGCCGATCGCAATCAGGCCAATGAGGACGTTCTCCTGTTCGCCGCCGACGCCAACCTGAGCGGCGGAAAGAGCAACGAAAAGGCCGCCGCCTACGCCGAGAAGCTCACCTCCACGCTTCCCGCGCAGGCCGCCCCCCAAGGCATGGCCGCCGCCGATTGGGAGACCAAGAAGTCCACCACTCTGGCGCGCGCTTACTGGATCGCCGGCGCGGCATACTGCGCGCTGAAGAACTGGGCGCAATGCGAGAAGTCCATGCGCGCGGGCCTGCCGATCATCGAAAGCAACCCGGCCTCGAAAGAACTGAAGCCCGGTGCCTATTTCTACCTTGGCCTCGCCAACCACTCCCTGGCCCGCTCCGGCCCCAAAGTGGACCCGGCCCGTATTGTCGAAGCGCGCAAGTACTTCACGCTCTGCGCCGCCCTGCCCAGTCCATTCCTGGCCACCGCCCAGAAGAACCTGGTGGCCATCGCCGCGGGAAAATAGTCTCTGCACGCGATGAACATCCTCGTACCCAACCTCGGATCCACCTCGCTCAAGTACCAGATCCTGTCGATGCCGTCCGAGCACCCCTTGGCGCAGGGACGGTTTGAGCGCGTGACCAACTACCGCACGGCCATCGGCGAGATCCGCGCCGGCGACACTGTGGTGGATGCGGTCGCCTTCAAGGCCGTTCACGGGGGACCTCATTACCGCGGCACCTACGTGATAGACGAAGGTGTCGAGCAAGCCATGGTTCAGTTCCTGCTGGCCGCTCCAGTGCACAATGCCATCTACCTCGAAGCCATTCACGCCTTCCGGGAGGCCATGCCGGGCGTCCCACTCGTCGCCGCATTCGAAACCGAGTTCCACCGGACTGTCCCGGAGTACGCCCGCTGGTACGGCGTGCCTGCGGATTGGCGAACCGAACACGGCGTGGAACGCTACGGCTTCCACGGCGCCTCGCACGAGTTCATCAGTGGGCGAGTCCCCGAAATGCTCGGCTGCGGGCGCGAGGACCTGCGCCTGATCAGTTGCCACCTCGGCGGCAGCTCCTCCATCTGCGCTATCGACCGCGGCTTCTCCGTCGACACGACGATGGGCTTCTCCGCCCAGTCCGGCCTGGAAAACGCCACTCGCCACGGCGATCTGGACGTCTTCGCCGTACTCTACATGATGGACCGCCAGGGCTGGACCACCGAAGAGGTCCGCCGCCAGCTCGTGCGCACCGGCGGCCTGGCCGGAATCTCCGGCGTGGCCGGCGGCGACGTGCGCGACATCACCGAGGCCGCCCGGGCCGGCGTGCGCGAGGCAGCCATGGCTCTCGACGTCTTCACCTACCAGGTTCGCCGCACCATCGGCGCCTATGCCGCCGCCATGGGCGGCGTCGACGCCATCGCCTTCACCGGCGGCATAGGAGAGAACTCGCCGCCGCTACGCGAGGCCTGTTGCCGCGGTCTCGGCCACCTCGGCGTCGAACTGGACGTCGAGAGCAACGAAGAAGGCACGGGAGACCGCATCCTCTCCACCGCAGGCTCCCGCGTGCGCGTGCTGGCTCTGGCCACCAATGAAGAGGTCATCGTCGCCCGGCGTGCCTGGCGCGTTCTGTCGGCCGCCTGAGCGCCTCCCCATGGCTGCCCCCACCTCTCCGGTTGACATGCTTGCGAACCTCTTCGGCCCCGGAGCCGAAGCCGCTGAGATCGCCGTGCCCGGCCGCGTCAACCTGATCGGCGAGCATATCGACTATCACAACCTGGCCGTGCTGCCCATGGCGTTGCAGCGCCGCATCCGCATTGCGTTCCGCCACCGCTCCGACAGCCGCATCCGAGCCGCCAGCGCCGGCGGCTTCGCGCTGCGCGAGTTCGACTGGACCGCGCGACTGGACCCGTCCCCGCAGGGCGATTGGGCCAACTACCTCAAAGCTGCCGCGCAAGCCGTGGCCGGCAAGTGGGGCCCCGGCCGGGGCATAGACGCCGCAGTGGTCTCCGACCTGCCGCCCGCCGCCGGGCTCTCCTCTTCTTCGGCGCTGCTGACGGCGTTCACGCTCGCCCTGCTCCGGGCTAACGGCATCCGCGCCACCTTCGAGGAGCTGATGGAGGTGCTCCCCGAGGGCGAGTACTTCGTCGGCACGCGCGGCGGCGGCATGGATCACGCCGCCGTGCTCGAAGCCCGCGCCGGCGCCGCTCTTCTCATCCGATTCGCGCCCCTCTCGGCTGGACCCGTCCCTGTGCCGGCCGGCTGGAGCTTCCTGGTCGCCCACAGCCTCACACACGCCGAGAAGTCCGGCGCGCTCATGGCGGAGTACAACTCGCGCCGCACCGCCGGCGCTCGCGCGCTCCGCAAGCTCGGATTCGACTCCTACGCCGCCCTGATCGCCGCCCACGACTGGGATTCGCTCAAGGGCCTCACCGCCCAGCTCAATGAGGAGGAGGCCCGCTGCTGCCTCCACGTGGCGGGCGAGTCGCTGCGCGTGCATACCGCCGTCCGAGCCATGCGTGCCGCCGATGCAGACGCTTTCGCGTCGGCCCTCAACGATGCCCACTCGAGCGCCAGAGACCTGCTGCGCATCAGTTGCCCCGCGCTGGACGCGCTGGTCGACGCGGCCCGCGCCGCGGGCGCCCCGGCCGCGCGGCTCACCGGCGCCGGGTTTGGTGGCTGCGCGGTCATCTTCTGCATGGCTGGGGAGCGGGCGCGCATCCGCGCCGCGCTCATGCGAGGTTTCTACGCCAGCCGCGCCGGCTTCGACGAAGCCCAACACCTGATCGACGCCGAGCCGTCGGCTGGGGCGCTGCACCTGTGAGTGCCGGGGACCCCCTCCCTCACGGTCGGGGCTCTATCCGTACTTACTTCCAGAGCTTGCGGATCACGCCGATCAGCACCATCCCGCTGACCAGGAACACGCCGAGCAGCAGCAGGGTATAGGCCGTGCGGCCGTAGAGCGCGTTGCCCACGGTAAACAGCCCGCTCCAGATCACTGACGTCCCGGCCACCCATCCCAGCATCGCCAGCGGGATGTTGTCCTGGGCGGCATAAGCGGCGGCCTCTTTCGCGTCGATTCCGGCCTCGCGCCGGATGGCCGTCCAGCCCGGGCCAATGGGGTGCACGCGGCGGTAAAAGGCGATCAATGTCGCATGGTCGGTTTGCGGGGCGAGGTACGCCGCTGCAACCCAACACACCGTGGTAAACGCCACGGTCGCTACCAACTCCTGGTGGGTTCCCAGCGCCAGGCCGTACTTGTGCAGCGCCAGGAAAACCATGGAGATGCCGAATGAGCTGATCATCGCCACGATCTCGCACCAGGCGTTGATGCGCCACCAGAACCACCTCAGCAGGTAAAGCAAACCCGTGCCCGCGCCCACCTGCAGGATGATGTTGAAGCTGTCCTTTGCGGTATCCAGCACGAAGACCATCCCAGACGAAAGCACGAACAACAGCACGGTGGCGATGCGGCCGGCCATGACGTAGTCCTTCTCTTCCCCGTCCTTATTCAGGAAGCGGCGGTAGAAATCGTGCACCAGGTAGGAAGCTCCCCAGTTCAGGTGCGTCAGGATAGTGGATGAATTCGCTGCGATCAGCCCGCCCACCATCAGCCCGATGAAGCCCGCCGGCAGGAACTTGAGCATCGCCGGGAAGGCGATGTCGTGGCCAACCAGCGACGGATCCACATGCGGGAATGCCTTCTGGATGTCGGAGAGCTCCGGATACACGATCAGGGAAGCAAGACCCACCAGAATCCACGGCCACGGGCGGAGCACGTAGTGCGCCAAATTGAAGAACAGGGTGCCGCCGAGGGCGTCCTTCTCCGATTTCGACGCCAGCATGCGCTGGGCGATGTAGCTGCCGCCGCCGGGTTCGGCGCCGGGATACCAGACCGACCACCATTGCACCGTCAACGGCACGACGAAGACGGCCAGCGCCAGGTCCCAGTTGCTGGTAAAGTCCGGCAGGATGTTGAGGTAGTTGATCCCTCCCGGTCCAACTTTATTGGAGAGCTTCTCCACCAGTCCGCTGAGCCCGCCCACCTGCGGGAGCGTTACAGCAAAGTAGGCGGCGGCGATCACGGCCGTCATCTTGATGAAGAACTGGATCATGTCGATTACCAGCACTCCCCATAGGCCGGAGTGCGTGGCGAATGCCACATTGAGCAGGCCGACCGCGGCCAGCGTCTGCCAGCGCGTCATGCCGAACAGCACGCTGGCGATCTTGCAGGCCGCCAGGTTCACCGTGGCCATGATGATGCAGTTGAACAGCAGCCCCAAATAGATGGCTCGGAAGCCGCGTACCGCGCCGGCCGCCTTGCCGGAGTACCGCACCTCGTAGAACTCTAGGTCGGTGAGCACGCCGGAGCGCCGCCAGAGGCGGGCGTAGAAAAAGACCGTCGAGACGCCGGTGAGCGTGAACGCCCACCACTGCCAGTTGCCGGCCACGCCCTGGGTGCGGACGAAATTGGCCACCAGGTTCGGCGTGTCGCTGGAAAAAGTAGTGGCCACCATCGAGATGCCGGCCAGCCACCACGGAACCGAGCGGCCTGAAGCGAAGAACTCAGCCGTATTCTTGCCGGACCGCTTGCCGAACCACAGGGCCGGCAGGAAGCAGATCAGGACGGATGCGATGGCGATGATCCAGTCGATGGTGTGCAGAGTCATGTATGGCCTTCAGGCAGAGCATACCCTGAACGCCCGCTGCGCTGCACACATTCCCGGACGCCGGCTTAGTGGCCGCCGCCGGAGACACTTACCGCATGATCGAGTTTCAACTGCCCGCTGACGCCGTCGGGCAGCGCCGCCAACAGTTTCTCCTTGCGGTAGATGAGCGTCGACGTGTTGTAGCTGGCCAGCTCGAAGCCATGGCCGTGCGTGATGGCGTCCGTCGGGCAGGCCTCCACGCAGTAGCCGCAGAAGATGCAGCGGCTGTAGTCGATGTTGTAGACCTCGGCGTAGCGTTCGCCGCCGCTGATGCGAAGCTGGCCCGTGTTGTCGGCCGCCTCGATATAGATGCACTGCGCCGGGCATGCCGCCGAGCACAGGAAGCAGGCCACGCACTTTTCCAGCCCGTTGTCGTCGCGCTGTAAGATGTGCAGGCCGCGGTAGCGCTCCTGGAAGACGGGCGGCGCGTCGGGGTAGTCGTCAGTGATGACCGGATTGAGCATCTCCCCGAAGGTGATGCTCATGCCTTTGGCTATAGCCGCGGCGCCCGACAGGATTTCATTGATCTTCGGCATATCTTTCCAATCGCGCTCTATTCTGCACCCTGCTGCTCCTCACGGGAGCCTAATTCCTCGACCCTCAACCAGGCTGCGATTCCGGCACCCGGTCCCCGGGCCCAAAAATGCTCTTGCCGGCCAACGTGGCGAGCGCTTCAAGCTCGCGTTTCACGAAGCCGCAACTCGTCCACGTAACGCGCCTGTCCGGCTGGACCAGGAACATCGTGGGCACATGGGTGATACCGTAGGCGTTGCTGGCCGGGTATCCCTCATCGGCCTTGTCGAGCAGGTTCGGCAGTTCCACTTCGAAGGCCTCGTTGAACTCCCGGACCGCGTCCGGCCCATCCTGGCTGTCGGCCAGGATGCGGAACGCTCCGCCCTGCAGCCGCGCCAGATAGGGCAGCGCGAGCTGGCAGGTGGGGCAGGTGACCTTGTAGAACGCCAGCAGCACGGGACCGCCGGCGAGAAGCTCGCCGAGCGAGGTCGTTCCCGCGCCGGTCAGTTCCAGGCGAAAGTCGGGCGCAAGGCCGCCGGATTCCATAAAGGACCAGTTTAGCAAGCCGGTGGCCCGGGCCCTCATCGCGCGTCCAGCGCTTTCAGCAGGGTTTGCGCCGCTACCAGCAGCGGGTCAGCGACTGTGGCGTACGGCGGCGCGTAGGCCAGGTCCAAAGCGGCGAAATCGGCAGCGGTCATTCGGGCGGCCAGCGCGGTGGCGGCTACGTTGATGCGGCCGGCGACGCCCTCATCGCCGCAGATGGCGGCGCCGAGCAGGCGGCGCGAGTTGCGGTCGGCCACCAGTTGCACGGCGACCTTTCGCCCGCGGAAATACTTGGGCCGGTCGCGCGCCTCGACCAGCGCCTCTACGGGCGTGAAGCCCTCACGGCGCGCCTGGATCATACCGAGCCCGGTCATAGCCACGGCCAGCCCGCCGATGCGGACAATGGAGGTGCCCGTGATGCCTTCAAAACGCTCGCGGGCGCCGGCGGCGTTGGCCCCGGCTACGCGGCCCATTTTGTTGGCCGTGGTCCCGAGCGGGATCCACGCGGGCCGGCCGGTGACGCGGTGCATGGCTTCGCAGCAGTCGCCGGCGGCATAGACGCCTCCTAGCGAGCTTTCCAGGTGCTCGCTGACACGTAGCGCGCCGGTACGGCCGAGTTCGGCGCCGGCCTCGGCGAGGATCTCGACGTTCGGCTTCAGGCCGGCGGTCCAGAGCACGAAGTCGTCGCCCAGGTCATCGGGCGCGGCGACAGGCGTGTTGAGGCGCAGCGTGACACCGCACTGTTGCAGCCGCGCGGAGACCCTCTCCGTCAGCCACGGCTCTTCGCGGTTCAGCAGGTTCAGCCCATCGTGGTATAGCGTAACGGCGAGACCGCGGGCACGGAGTGCAGTGGCCATCTCCAGGCCGATGTAGCCGCCGCCGACCACCGAGGCGGTGCGCGGTTGGTGCTCGTGCAGGAAGGCCTGGAGCCTCTCGGCGTCGCGGTCGTTGTGGAGCGTGAAGACGCGCTCGCCGCGCACGCTGGCGGCAGGCCGCGCGCCAGCAGCCCAGACAAGACGGTCGTAACGGATGCGTTCGCCGCTTGCCAGTAGAACCTCGCGTTTGGCATGGGCAACACTTTTGACCTCGCAGCCTGTGCGGATGCGGATGTCCCGTTCGCGCTCGAAGAACTCGGGCGGATGGACGGTGAGTTCGTCCAGCGACGACACCTGGCCTTCTACCAGGTAAGGAAGCCCGCAGGCTCCGTAGGAGATGCGGCTTCCCTTTTCGAGGACCACGATCTCGAGACTGCGATCGACACGGCGCGCGCGGGAGGCGGCAGAGAGCCCCGCAGCGACACCGCCGACGACGACAAGCCTCATTCTTCCCCGTTCCCTGCCCTCGATTTGCGCTGCTGCTCCACGAAGCTCAGGATGTCGAAGGCCTTGGTTTGCCGCTCCGGATAGCACATGTTGACGGCGTCCATCTCGGATTCCGCAATGCGAAAAACGGTGGAGAGCTTGGTGATCACCATCAGCTCCAAAGCGCGCCGGTTCAGTCCGAAGATGGGCATGGCTCCGCCGGCCCTGGCCATGCGGGTGTGGGAGACGACGAGGCAGCCGAGGCCGCTGGAGTCAATGTAGTCGACACGGCGAAAATCGAGAACCACGCGGGTGGCACCTTCGGCGAGCAGGCCCTCCATGGAGGCGCGAAAGGCCTCCAGCGCCTCGCCGAGAGCGAGGCGACCGTCCGGCGCAAGGATGACAACGCCGTCCTGTTCCCGCCGCTGAATTTCGAAAGACATCAGGAACTTATATTGTATGTTCATGGCGTCCTCTGCAATAACCCGCCGCCGTTTCGGCGCACTGCTCGCCTCCGCCCCCGTTCTTCGCGCGCAAACCGGAAGGCCGCCGGCACGGCTTCGGCGCGCCGACAGCTACTTCGGGCTGCATTTCGACCTGCACCCCAGCGACAAGGACCCGGCCCTCGGCCGGGACGTCACTGAAGAGATGGTGGAGAAGCTGATCGCCGCGGCACGCCCGGACTACGTCCAATACGACTCCAAGGGGCACGTCGGCTGGCTGGGCTGGCCTTCGGAGGTGGGCCCTTCGGCGCCGCACATTGTGAAAGATTCGCTGGAGATTTGGCGGCGGGTGACGGCGCGCAACAACGTGGCGCTGTACATCCATTTCTCCGGCGTGTGGGATTCCCAGGCGTGCCGGCGGCATCCGGAGTGGGCGCGCATGGGTCCGGACGGCAAGGTGGACGTAAACCAGACCTCCACTTTCGGCCCTTACGTGGACCGGCTGATGATTCCGCAACTCCGGGAGGCGGCGACGAAGTATTCGCTGGACGGCGTGTGGGTGGACGGCGAATGCTGGGCGACCAATCCGGACTACTCGGAGGAGGCGGTGCGTCGGTTCGGCAAGCCGGTTCCGAAGTCGTCGAAGGACGAGCACTGGCTGGAGTGGCTGGAGTTCAATCGCGAGCAGTTCCGCCGCTACGTGAAGCACTACGTGGACGAAGTTCACAAGACGCATCCGCAGTTTCAGATCGCCTCCAACTGGCTGTATTCGACGCTGGCTCCAGAGCCGCCGGAGCTGCCGGTGGACTTTATCTCCGGCGACTACCTGGGCAACGCAAGCATTTCAACGGCGCGGCTGGAGGCGCGATTCATGGCGCAGACGGGCCGGCCGTGGGACCTGATGGCGTGGGGCTTCCAGCAGGCGCAATCGAACGCCATCGGGCACGTGCACAAGCCAGCCGTGCAGCTCCAGCAGGAGGCGAGCGTGGTGCTGGCGCAGGGCGGCGGCTTCCAGGTCTACTACGTGCCGACGCGAGAGGGGCATTTCGAGGACTCGCACGTGGCGACAATGGCGGCGGTGGGCCGCTACTGCCGGCAGCGTCAGAAGGTGTCGCACAAGAGCGAGACCGTGCCGCAGATCGGCGTGGTGTTTTCGAAGGAGACGCTCTACCGCACGGGCAACAAGCTGTTCGGCGGGTGGGGTAAGGCGTCCGACCCGGCGCGCGGCTGGCTGGACGCGGTGCTAGGCTGCGGCTGGTCCGCCGACGTGCTGCCGGACTGGAAGCTGGCGCGGATTGCCGCGCAATACCCATTCATCGTGCTGCCCGACTGGGCTGAGCCCGGGTTGGAAGTGAAGCGCGTGCTGACTGAGTACGCCACCAACGGCGGCAGGCTGCTGGTGTGCGGGGCGCGCAATGCCGCTCTATTCGCCGATACGGCGCGAGTGGGGTTGCGGGGCGAGGCGGCGGCGGGTCCGGCGTTCATCCGCGGCGATGTACTGGGCAACGTGACCGGGCTGTGGCAGGACATCGAGCCGCGGGAAGCGAAGTTGCTGGCGGAGCGGTACCCCGTGCTCGACACGCGCGCGGGCGGACGCCCGGCGGCGGTGGCCAACCCGCTGGGAAAGGGGGAAATCGTGCTGGTCCCCGGTCCGATCGGGGTGAACTATGCTGCCACGCACGCTGCGTCGATCCGGCGATTTGTGGCCTCGCTGATCACGCCGCGGTTCACGCCGCTGATCGGCGTCTCGGCGCCGCCCACGGTGGAGGTGGTGCTGCGGCGCAAAGATGGAAGACTGCTGGTCCACCTGCTGAATTGCACCAACATGCAGGTGGCGGGCGACTACTCGACAACGGATTTCGTGCCGGCGGTAGGCCCGATATACCTGTGGCTGGGCAAGGAGCGGCCGAAGACGGTGACATTGGAGCCGGAGCAGAGCGAGATGGAGCCGCTGTATGTGCGGGAGTCCTGGATGGTGGAGATTCCCATGTTGAAGGTGCATTCGGTGGCCTCCGTGGTATTCTGAAAAAGTCCCTCATTCAGGGCTCGTAGCTCAGTTGGTTAGAGCGCTACCTTGACACGGTAGAGGTCGCAGATTCGAGTTCTGCCGAGCCCACCACCCAAATCACAGAAAACACAGAGGTTCGATGTTGATACGCGGAGCGCCTCGCAAAGCTGGCGTCCCAGAATGTCCCATTCCGTCTCATCACTGGATCCCGGCGACCACCTTGCCGCCGATCATTTCGAGCATCTTTTGGAGCTGCTGCCGCTCCCGATTCGAGTCGACCACGGTGTACCTCGCGGTCATTTCGAGGCTGGTGTGGCCGGCCATCCGCATCGCTTCGATCGGCGTGGCGCCGACCTGCTGCATCCACGTGATAGAGCACCTTCGGAACGAGTGCATGCCGAACCCCGGAAAATAGATCCCCAGGCTCTCGGCCGTCGGCCGCCACAGATGCTGCTGCAGATCCCGATCGTCCGCCAAGTACTTCTTCGGGTCGCCGAACAAGTACTCCGCCCACGGGCAGCGCTGCTTCCACAGCCGGAGCTCCTCGAGCAGCGGCCCCACCTGGCGCACT
>JACRKW010000234.1 GCA_016215215.1 Acidobacteriota bacterium | reverse complement strand
GTCTGCCTTCGCCCTCGCGGTCGCTGCCTCGTTGGCTGAGATTCTCTCGTTGGCGAACTTGTCTCGGACTCTGCCACTCCAGATCGCGGCGAAGGTCCCCAAGAAGCTAAGAGCACATCCCACAACCAGAAGCCAACTCGCCCACTTGTAGATCGCGTCAGCAGTTGAGAGCGTAGTTTCGAACACTGGCCTCACCCACATCCCATCATGGGACTTCATGATTTGCGCCGTGTGCTCCTCTTGGCACCGGCAAGCCTGCGACGAGGCACCAATGCCGTTCCAACCCACCGTGTTTTATACCACAGATCGGGCATGCCAATTCAGGGGCGAGAACCTTGGCGCACGTCAGCATAGCCAGCGATCGATCTGATGCAAGTGGTTGAAACGGAAGGAGGACGGATGGTAGCGCTAACGGGATTCGAACCCGTATTTAAGCCTTGAGAGGGCTTCGTCCTAACCCTTAGACGATAGCGCCACGGGCGTCACATCCATCATACCAGCACTCCGCCGGGGGAGGAAAGCACTTGCTGGCGTCTACCGGCCCAGGCGCCGCAGCAGCCCGGACCAGCTCATCTGCGACGCCCACTCTTGCGTGTAACGCAGCGGGTGGCGCCGGTTCCGCAGCAGGCCGGCGGGCAGGCTGCGGGCGTAAGCCGCCATCGACGGCTTCAACTCCTCGAAGAACTGGTCGCGGCCGTCCCGTTCGTACAGCAGGCGCCCGTACACCCATTGGAAGGGCACGTAGCCGTAGTGCCGCTCCAGCGCGGCCATGGCCTCTCGGAATACCTCGCCGCGCTGGCCCAGGCTCTTGTTGGAACCGTGCATCCTGGAGTGAGCCCACTCGCCCGGCACGTGCACGAAAGGGCCCAGGCGCGACAGGCGCATCCACAGCTCGTAGTCGAACGCCGACTTGAGCGACGCGTCGATGCCCCCGCACGCGCGATAAGCCGCCGCCCGGAAGAAGCACGCCGGCTGGCAGATCAGGCACTCGCGGTTCAGCATCGCCGCCGCGTCCGGCGAAACCGGGTAGGGCTTCCACCGCGTCCCGTCCTCCTCCACCCACCAGCCGCCGCCGTAGACGGCCACAGCGCCGGGATGTTGCTCGAAGGCTGTCAGGACGGCGCGCAGCGTGCCCGGCAAGAGCACGTCGTCGGCGTTGAGCCAGCCCAGGATGGATCCGCTTGCTGCAGCGAAACCGCGGCGCAGCGCTTCAGCCGCGCCTTCGTCCTTCTCTGAGCGCCAGGTGAGCCGCGTCCCGTAGCTCCGCAGGAGCTCGACGGTGCCGTCATCCGAGCCTCCGTCCAGCACCGTGTACTCCAGGTTCGGCACGTCCTGAGCGAGGACGCTCTCCACTGCCTCCGGGAGAAACCGGGCCATGCGGAAAGCCGGCGTCAACATTGAAATAGTTTCAGGCAAGAGGCTCTGATCAGTATGTTACGGTGAAACTGGGCGGCATGCCGCCCCCGCCTTCATTCATGCGCATCGCCATCAACCTCCGCCAGTTCTACAAGGGCAGAATCGGAGGCCAGGAACATTATCTCCACAACGTGGTTCGGCGGTTGGACGCGGCCGGACACGCGCTCACCATCTTCGCTCAGTCCTCCGAATTCGACAATGTCCGCGAGTTCGCTCCCCACGCGGAGCTCTTCGAGCCCGGCCCCGACGGCGGCTCGGCGATGCTGGCCCACATTCGGGACAAGGGCGCCGATCTGCTCTTCTGCCCGTTGCTGGTGCTGGAGCCGCTGGATCCCCCCATCCCCTCGGCCGTGATGATCCCCGACATCCAGCACGAGTTCTACCCCGAGTACTTCGACAAGCCCGTGCTCGCCTGGCGGCGCCGCAACTACCTGCCCAGCGCCATCAACGCCAGCGTCGTGCTCACCCCCTCCGAGTTCTCCCGGCGCACCATCGTGGAGCGCTACGCCGTCCCCCCGGAAAAGATCACCGCCTGTCCTCACGACGTCGACGATGAGTTCCACGCCCCCCCCGATCCGCGCGCCGTGGAGGAGTTTCGGGCGCTGCGTCTGCCGGAAAAGTACCTCTATTTCCCCGCCAATTACTGGCCGCACAAGAACCACTCCAACCTGCTCCGCGCGTTGAAGCTGGTTCGCCAAAGGAGTCATGCCGACCTGCACCTGGTCTGCACCGGCGCCGCCGGTCCGGACCGCGACCGGGTGCTAGCCGAGATCCGCTCTCTTGGGCTTGAAAGGGCAGTCCGCGTCCTCGATTACCAACCGCGCCGCGTGGTCGCCGAACTCTATCGTCACGCCCAGGCGCTCGTCTTCGCCACCCAGTTTGAAGGTCTCGGCCAGCCAGTGCTGGAGGCCATGAATCTCGGCACGCCCGTCATCACCTCTCGCGGCGGCGCATGCGAGGAGATCGCCGCGGGCGCGGCCCTGCTGGTGGACGAGCGGCTGCCTGAGGGCATCGCCGAAGGCATTGTCGATTTGCTCAAAGACCCGGACCTCCGCCGCAGTTTAATCGAACGCGGCCTGGCCCGCGCAGCCAGGTTCTCCTGGGATGCCTACATGGAGATGCTGCTGGCGGCGTTCCACCGCATCACCAGCCCCGGTTTCCGTAGGCTCTCCTCCATCGAGGTGGAGGAGTACCCGTCCATCTCCCTGGTCACTCCCTCGCTGAATATGGCGCGACACATCGGCGCCACCATCGACAGTGTCCTCGCCCAGGGCTATCCCAAGCTCGATTACCTCGTCCTCGATGGAGGGTCCACCGACGGAACCTTGGACCTCCTGGCCAGATACGGCGACCGCGTCCGCTGGCTTTCCCAGAAGGACGACGGCCAGGCCGACGCAGTCAACAAGGGCTTCCTTGCCACCCAGGGCCAGGTCTTCTCATTCATCAATGCAGACGATACCTATCGCCCCGGGGCGCTGGCCAAGGTTGGCGAGGCTTTCAGAAAGAACCCGCGCGCGGGCCTGGTCTACGGCGAGGCCTATCACGTCGACGAACAGGGCGAGATTCTCTGCCGCTACGAGACCCTGCCCTTCGACTACCAGAACCTGAATCACCAGTGCTTCATCTGCCAGCCAGCGGCTTTCGTTTCGCGGGAGGCCTTTGAGCGCGCCGGAATGCTTGACGCAAGCCTGCACTTTGCTCTCGACTTCGATCTCTGGATCCGGGTCGCGGCCGAGAACCAGGTGGTCAAGCTTCCTGATTACCTGGCCAACTGGCGCATGTACGCTGGCATCAAGTCCCTGCGCGACAGGAAGCAGCCGTTGTGTGAAGCCATTGCTACGGTGAAGAAGCACTTCGGCTACGTCCCCTACACCTGGCTTAACGCCTACTCCTGCTACCTGGTGGACCGCAAGGACCAATTCTTCGAACGTACCGTCCCCACCCGCCTGACCCAGTTGATCGCCCTCGCCATGGGACTCTGGATCAACAGTGCCAGCCGCCGGCGTTACTTCCGTGAGTGGTCCACCTATGCCGGACTGACTCACGGCTTTGAAGGCCGGTGGGAGGATGGTTGGGTGTCGCGCCACCATAGACGCACTTTCCAGGTGGGCGAAGCAGACACCCTGCTTCGCATTG